>NZ_JBFTMA010000427.1:0-4121 GCF_056396725.1 Bacillus sp. 05T31 | reverse complement strand
ATAATATAGCTTCCTGAAATTTGTCCATCTATCATAATAGGAACGATGGTAACGTATAAAAAATAAGTAAAGCCATCTTTATATTGAGAACTAAGTTGTAAGGATGCTGATTCTTGTTGTTTAACTTTTTCTAATGCAGATATCAGTTTATGTTTATCTGCATCTAAAATAATAGAAAAACATGTCTCACCAAGTAACTCGTTCGTTGGTGCTCCAAGTAGTATGCTTCCTGCTTTATTTACATTTAAGAATATTCCATTTAAATCAATCGTAAAAATGGGATCAGGATGATATTCATATAATGATTTGAATTTTTGTTGTTTCTGAGATAGGGCCTCTGATTTATGGACTAAATCAGAAGTTCTTAAAGTAACTTTTTCTTCTAGTTGAGCATTAAATACTTGTAAACGTTTTGTTAGGGTGTCGTTTTGCATACGCACAATAGAATGGCGAATAAGTACGAAAACAAAAGCGATACAATTTCCTGTAATGAGAGTTGAAGACGATGTTTGTTCTTTTAATGTAAACCCGATTAGTATTGCAACAGCAAGATAGGGAAATACGACTAATACTTTTTTTCCTAGTATAGGGTTTACAATGAAATAATTTTTATGGCTATTATCATCTTCTGAAATAGACCCAGCTATTGCGATAAGCAATATAGGTATTCTATATAAAAGACGTAAAAATGTTATAGTGTCAGTTGATAAATGGGTATTTAAGTAAAAATAAATATAGTTAAAAGTTGCAGAACTAATCAATACAAAAATAAAGATATAAATTTTCCGCTTGGACTTAAAAATTGTTGGGCGGAAAAAGAGACTAACACCTAGTAGAAGAAATAATAGATCTGCAATTGGATATAGAAATGAAAGGAAAATATCTCCGAGTGAAAGTGAGAATATATTTAAATTTGGCTGATTAAATAAATACCATTCTAATGTGAATATGGAAGTAAGTACTATACATATATCACAAATAAAGAAAGCTCTTTCCCATTTAGTGCATTCTTTTAAGATCTTATAGCAGAAAGCGATAAGGCAGAAGAATAGAAAAAACATGTAAAATACATCAGAAATAGTAAAATGATGTATTGGAAGTTCGAAAAAGGTATCTTGATACGTATATACTACTTTTCCTAATAAAAAACTACCAATTGCAATTGTAATACATATCCAAAAAGGATTTGAACTAACTTTTTTAGAGTATATAGAGTAAATTAGCGATATAAATGTAATGACTTCAACGATGAGTGAAGCGAAGCGTACATTGAAATTTGAAAAATTAGTAGGGAACAGAAAGAAAAACATAAAATAGATTGAATAGCATATTAATGTTGTGATTAATATACATAGCTGTAAATTTTTATTTAATTTCAAAAAGATCACCTTCTTTAAGTATGTACTATATTCGTAATATCTATACATAATAATATTACTTAAGGATTGTATCAGATTTCCTTATAAAAAGCATGCTTATAAGGAAAAAAACAAGAGTGCACTAATTCTTGAAAATGAAAAAACACTGCATTTAATGATTTTTAGTGTATCAAGATTTTAGATGGGAATTGTATATTTAGTCATCCAGTATATTTTAAAGGTTTTTTAGTGCTTTGCAAGTGGAGATGCAAATTTGCATATAAAATGATGGGATTTTCTTTCTAGGTGAGTTTTTGATTGTTATAGGCTAGTAAGTAACACCTTTGTATGTATCTATTTTCATACTAATGAGGGATTTCAAAAATGTTTTAAGTATATACAATAAAATATAGTCATTCATTACGTTTTTAGTATGGGAGGAAAAGCATGAAAAATTGGGTGAAGTTTCGAATAGCACGTCCAACAGATAAGTTTGAAGAGGTTATAGCATTCTATGAAAAAGGATTAGGTTTAAAGCGTATAGGTGAATTTTACGGTCATGAAGGTTACGATGGCGTCATGTTTGGACTACCAGATGAAGAATATCATTTAGAATTTACAAGATATATAGATGGGAGCCCATGTCCAGCTCCAACAAAAGATAACTTACTTGTATTTTACATGCGAGAAGATAGTGAAATGAAAAAAGTGAGTAAAAGGCTGCATACAATGGGGTATGGTGAAGTAGAACCAGAAAATCCGTATTGGAAAGAAAAGGGGATAACGATAGAAGATCCGGATGGTTGGAGAATTGTATTGATGAAAATAGAAGAATGAGGCTAGAGAAGTTTCGAATTTTGATAGAGTATAAGAAAATATAAAAAGTTTCCTTGGAGGAGATACACTCATAGGGAAGCTTTTTTATGTTTGTAATCTGAAAATTAAGATTTGAAATTAACTTCTGAAAAGATGTAAAATGAGAACATGCATTCTTTTGAGTTTGAGCGGGTTGTTTTTAAAGGTGAATATAAAAATAGGGAGGTTTTTTTATGATATGCCGGATTAGAGATGCAGAAGTATACTATGAAATCATTGGAGAAGGAAAGCCAGTACTTATCATACATGGGTGTTCTCCTGACCATAGATTAATGAAGAAATGTATGGAAACAGTGTTTCAGAAGTCTAAAGGATATCAACGAATTTATATTGATTTACCTGGAATGGGAAAATCGAATGCCCCAGATTGGATAAATAGTTCAGATTGTATATTAGAACTGTTAACTGCATTTATTGAGAAAATCATCCCAACTAAAGATTTTTTACTAGTAGGAGAGTCTTACGGGGGATATTTAGCTAGCGGGATACTTTCAAAGATGTTTGATAAAGTTAATGGATTATTGTTAGTATGTCCTGTTGTTGTAGCGCAACCAGGAAAAAGACTTCTCCCAGATAAACAGGTAATTGTAAGAGATGAAGAATTTTTAAACACGCTTACTTCAACCGAAAGGGAAGAATTTTGTGAGTTAGCAGTGGTTGCGAATGAGTATACATATAAGCGTTTCAAAGAAGAAATTAAGCCTGGGCTAGATATTGCTAATGATGGGTTTATTGAAAGATTACAAAAGAATTACTCTCTTACTTTAGACTTCCAGCATAAAAAATATGAGAAACCTGTTCTTTTATTAGCTGGAAGACAAGATATATCGGTAGGTTATCAAGATATTGTAGGAATCATTGAAGATTATCCAAGAGCAACATTAGCGGTATTAGATATGGCGGGACATAATTTACAAATCGAACAGCCTGAATTATTTGAGAGTTTAGTTTCGGAGTGGGTTAGACGAACTGCTCAGCAAAGTTCATAAAAAAAGAATAAATTAATATTTTGATTGTATTCAAGTTTTGATACGGAAAAGATTAAAGTAAGTAATTAACTTATAAATATTTTCAAGGAGGAATTATGAATACATATATCTATATGGTTAGGCATGGTGAATCACCAAAATTAGAAGGAGATGAAAGAACACGTGGATTAACTGAGAAGGGAATTTTAGATGCTCAAAGAGTAACTGAGATATTAGAAACAGAGGGAATTGATACTTTCATTTCAAGTCCGTATAAGAGGGCTATGTTAACGGGTATATGGAGTGTGTTTTAAAAATTACTTTTAAAACACACTCTTTTTTTGAAGAGAAAGCATCTTTATCAACTATTTTTAGAATGTTAAATCAATAAGTAATTATTCAGTTTTTGAATAGTTTATTGAGAAATTGGTTTAGGGAAACAATTTTAAATGTGACAAAACTCCAAACGCTGGATTTATATTCAATAGGAGAAAAAGATGTAGAATTTTGTCTTGTTGTACGTGTTTACTTTTCATTTCGTTACATATAGGCTTTGTGGTGTAGGGGGGGGAGAAATCGCCTTTACACTAAAATTATAAGGGGGTCATTGTGATGAAAAAAATGAAAAAATTTGCAGGAGTAGCTCTAGCGGGTTCAATTGGATTAAGTGGATTACTATTTTTAGAACCGAGTGTAAGTACTGCAGAAACACCACAAGCGAAAGAGGAGAAGTTCAATGCTATTAATGTAGCGATGAATCAAAGTGAATCTTATTTATTGAGTGGTAGAAGTATTGAGATTCTTTCAGGAGATAAAGAAGCGGTACAATTAAGTAATTATACAGTTCAGTTCAATAAACCAGGTAAGTATGTTATTAGAGTAAATGGTTGTATTTATAATGATGTATATACTTTTATTG
>NZ_JBFTMA010000426.1:0-3760 GCF_056396725.1 Bacillus sp. 05T31 | reverse complement strand
AGAATAAATCAGCAGGTGCACCTTGCTCAATTTGTTGTTGAAGTGCACCAGAAGCACCGAAGTTAAAAGAAAGTTGAATAGTTGGTTCTTTCTCTTTATATTGCTTTTCAATTTCTTTTAATGCATCTTGTAAACTTGCAGCCGCTGATATAGTCAGCTCCACTGATTCTCCCTCTTTAGCAGCTGACTTTTCTTCACTTGAACAAGCTACACTGAATATAAGAAGAAAAGAAAGTATAAGTACCCCAATGGATCGTAAAGTAAATTTGTTCATAAAAAATCTCCCTTCGTTTACTAAATTAATTATAACTAAATATAACTAATTATAACTAGTTATAATTGAATATAATTTGAACGRTATAGTTGTTTTTWAAAACTAGGAGAAATATTCTTTTCTTTGTTACAATGAAGGAAGAAAGTGAGGAATCGTCTATGGATCATCATTCCTACACAACGGAAGAAGTAGCAAAGCRATTAAAAGTATCAAAATTAACTGTATACGACCTAATTAAAAAAGGAGAACTTCCTTCTTATAGGGTTGGTAGACAAATGCGCATTGATGCAGCTGATTTAGAACAATATATAAAGCAAATGAAAACAGGGAAGGTACAATTTACTCCTGTAAAGAAGGACGAAATTAGTAGTTCGAATACACGCATCATTAGTGGTCAAGAGCTAACGTTAGATATGTTGGCAAAGCATATAGAAAATCGATTGCCAAATTCTAATATATTGAGAGCGTATCAAGGTAGTTTAACGAGTTTAGTGAAGATGTACCAAGGAGAAGGAAGCGTCGTTAGTTTACACTTATTTGATGGTGAAACGGGTACATATAATGTTCCTTACGTAAAACGTATTTTAGTTGGACAACCATATATTATGATGAATTTATTAGCAAGAAATGTTGGGTTTTATGTGCAAAAAGGGAACCCACAAAATATAAAAACATGGGCTGATTTAGCTCAGTCATCTATACGATTTGTAAATCGAGAAAAAGGTTCTGGTATTAGGGTGTTAGTGGATGAGCAATTGCGAATTCAAAAATTAAGTAAAGAAGATATTAACGGGTATGAATGGGAAGAATCGAATCACCTTGGCGTTGCCTCGCAAGTCGCGAATGGAAAAGCTGATGTTGGGGTAGGATCAGAAAAGTTTTCCCAAATTGTGAACGTAGACTTTATTCCAATAATGAAAGAACAGTATGATTTAGTACTTCTAAAGAATAAAGAAAATGAGGAACTTATTGAAGTTATAAAAGAGGTTTTGCAATCTGAAGAGTTTCACAATGAATTAAAAGCAATTGGTGGATATGATATAAGCAAAACAGGCCAAATTATATATGAAACAAACTAAAAGGCTGCTTGTCTATAAGACGAGCAGCCTTTTCTATATATAAAGGGGTTGGGGGAAACAAAGTGTTAAATAAGACTTTGAGCAAGTGTGTAAATGAAAGCTGTAAGAAGAGCTGCTCCACTTGCAAGTCCGATAAAGTGAAACTTTAATCAGTGAGGGCGGGGTATCCCTCGCTGATTATTAGCCCTCACCAATCGGGCTTTTACGGGCAGTTGATCCCAAACCTAACTTCTTTGATTTCGCCGAATTTTGAAGTGGGAGTCTTACTGCCCGTTAATGCGGGATAAAGTCTGATTTGTTAAATGTAATATTGTTCATAATAATCTTTCCTTATTTGTTTAATGTTGTTGCAACAGCTTTTGCATCGACAAGTGCGGATAGCACCATGCCCATTGTATTGAAAAATTTGTTTGATTTCATTTTGTTYATCATGYGTATCCGCTCCTTTTCGAATTGTTGTTGCCCTGCTTTCTGTCTTAATTATATGAAATATGGCCGCCTGCAACTATCGAATTAGCTTACGGGAGGATTACACTTTTGTAAGAAAAAAAGACATTCATGTAAGAATGTTTTTTAAAGCATATTGATATGATGGTGCTCTTTAATTGTTTTTAAAAAGCTGCGCATCGAATTGGTCATGTAACTATCTTTACGGCGTATGAAAACAGTTGAAATACTGCCGTATTTCTCCGGAATTGGATGGCAGTGGACTTTACCTGCTGTAGAAAGGTGCTGCACCGCAGACTGGGGGACGAGTGTAATCCCAAGACCGAGCGCTACGCTATTTAATATAGTTTCTAATATGTTAAATTCCATAATTCTTTTTGGTAGCAAACCTTCATCTTTAAGCCATCGTTCAAGCTTGGAACGGTATCCACATCCTTGATTAAAAACGAGTAGGGGCGTCGTAGTAAATTCTTCTATATGAAAAGCTTTATTTTGTGTAACAAGCATTAATTTCTCAGTACTAACATCGTATTGTTCAATTAGTGGATGTTTAATAGGACCTGATATAAAGGCGCCATCTAATTGATGATCAAGTACTTCTCTAATAAGTTCTTCCGTTAGACCGGCTTGTAATGATAAATCGACATTTGGATAGCTTTTATAGTAAGAAGACAAGATGGTAGGTAATGTACTGACTGTTTCGACTGTACCAATTTTTAATATGCCAGATGGTGTTTCACTATCTAAAAACACTTGTTTTAGCTCTTCAACATCTTGCAAAATTTTATGAACGTAAACGAGCATTTTTCTTCCTTCAGCTGTTAAAGTCATGCCTCGCTTATGACGGTAAAAGAGAGGTGTTTTCAGCTCGTTTTCTAATTGTTTAATACGTGCGGTTACATTTGATTGTACATAATTTAATTCCTTTGCTGCGCCGCTTACACTACCGCGGTCGGCAACGCTCTGGAAGATTTGTAAGTCTCGTAATTCCATTTTATGCTCCTCCTTGATGTTAACTATCATTATAAATGATAGTTAACATCATTTTGAATCATTTTACGTGATATATTTTTTCTTTTACAATTCTCTTTGTGCAAATAGAAAGAAGCGGGGGGATTGTGGTGAGAAAAGGTCAAATGATAATAGGTGCTTTGGCATGTTTAATTGCAAGTATGTCATGGGGAGCGATGTTTCCGGTTGCTGATCATGCGTTAGAATACATAGATCCGTTTTATTTTTCGCWTATTCGCTATGGAGCGGTGGCAATTGTATTGATTGTATTATTGCTAATGAAAGAAGGAAAGAAAGCATTTCGCTTAGAAGGAAGAGGAAAGTTACTCGTCTTTTTTGGAACAATGGCGTTTACCGTATATAATGTATTAATTTTTCTAGGACAAATGTTAATGGGAAAATCAGGTGTAATGGTAGCTTCTATTATGGAGGCACTGATGCCGATGATTTCAATTTGTATTGTATGGGGATATAAAAATATAAAGCCGAAGAAGTATATGATAACGAGCATGATTATCGCGTTTGTAGGGGCTATATTTGTTATTACGAAAGGTGATATGAGTTTCTTTTTAACATTGAAAGATAACGTGTTTTCGCTAGCATTTATATTTGTTGGTGTTGTAGGATGGGTGATTTATACGATGGGTGGTCAAACGTGTAGCGATTGGTCAACATTACGCTATTCTACTTTGACATGTGTATTGGGTACAACTGTCACAGGGATTATAACTGTGGTCATTACAGTGCTTGGATATGTATCTGTTCCAAGTATGGAAACGATTTCTATTGTGAARTATGATTTRTTATTTATGATGACATTACCAGGTATYGTAGCRCTACTTGCWTGGAACTACGGTGTGAAAATCTTAWCATCMATTAATGGTATTTTATTTATTAACTTTGTGCCAATTACTACTTTAGTTATTATGATGATRCAAGGRTATAAAAT
>NZ_JBFTMA010000425.1:0-3761 GCF_056396725.1 Bacillus sp. 05T31 | reverse complement strand
GAGGAGAGTATATATGTTAACGACAAACATTGAGCTGAAACCAAAAGTGAAAGCGTTTTTAAATGAAGAAATTAAAATGTTTATTAATGGTGAATTTGTTTCTTCAATAAGTGGAAAGACGTTTGAAACATACAATCCAGCAACAGAAGATGTTCTAGCAGTCGTATGTGAAGCGCAAGAAGAAGATGTTGATGTCGCAGTAAAAGCGGCAAGATTTGCTTTTGAATCAGGCCCGTGGGCAGAGATGACTACTGCTGAAAGAGCACACCTTATTTATAAATTAGCAGATTTAATTGAAGAGCATAGAGAAGAATTAGCACAGCTGGAAGCTTTAGATAATGGAAAACCATATCAAGTAGCACTTGATGATGATATTTCAGCGACTGTAGAAAATTACCGCTATTACGCGGGATGGGCTACAAAAATTATTGGTCAAACCATTCCAATTTCAAAAGACTATTTAAATTACACACGCCATGAACCGGTTGGCGTTGTAGGTCAAATTATCCCGTGGAATTTTCCGCTCGTTATGTCTTCTTGGAAAATGGGAGCCGCTCTTGCGACGGGTTGTACGATTGTATTAAAACCAGCAGAGCAAACACCTTTATCTTTACTATATACAGCGAAGCTTTTTAAAGAAGCTGGTTTTCCAAACGGTGTCGTAAACTTTGTACCAGGTTTCGGTCCTGAAGCAGGATCGGCAATTGTAAACCATCATGATATTGATAAAGTAGCTTTCACAGGTTCAACAGTTACAGGGAAATATATTATGCGTCAATCTGCAGAAACAATTAAACATGTAACRTTAGAACTTGGTGGTAAGTCACCAAACATCATTTTAGAAGACGCTGACTTAGAAGAAGCGATTAACGGTGCGTTCCAAGGCATTATGTATAATCATGGTCAAAATTGTAGCGCAGGATCTCGAGTTTTCGTTCATCGGAAACATTATGAAACAGTCGTAAATGAACTTGTAAAAATGGCGAATGACGTGAAGCTAGGGGCAGGTATGGAGGCGGAAACTGAAATGGGACCGCTCGTATCTAAAAAACAACAAGAGCGTGTGCTAAATTACATTGAACAAGGAAAATCTGAAGGTGCTACTGTTGCAGCTGGTGGTAAACGTGCATTTGAAAAAGGTTATTTTGTACAGCCAACAGTATTCACAAATGTTACAGACGATATGACAATCGTTAAGGAAGAAATTTTCGGACCAGTTGTCGTTGTACTCCCGTTCGATTCGACAGAAGAAGTAATTGAAAGAGCAAATCGCTCGTCTTACGGGCTTGCTGCGGGCGTATGGACACAAAATATTAAAACCGGACATCAAGTTGCCAATAAATTAAAGGCAGGAACAGTGTGGATTAATGATTATAACTTAGAAAATGCTGCTGCACCATTTGGTGGATATAAGCAATCTGGTATCGGACGTGAATTAGGTTCATACGCCCTTGATAACTATACAGAAGTGAAAAGTGTTTGGGTAAATATAAAGTAATAGAGAGTCTAACTGTTAATAAATAGAGGGATGAAATAATGAGAGATGCGGACAACTGGAAGGTTTAATAATAGTTGTCCGTTTTCTTATATATAAAATTGCTTTTTCAAAAGAATTATAAGGGGGATTTGGATGGAGCAGTTAGTAGAATGGTTAGTAGGGCAAGTTTGGAGTATTGGCTTAGTTGTTTTCGCATTAGGAGCAGGAGTGTATTTCACAATTGCAACTCGTTTTTTACAAATTCGCTATTTTAAGGAGATGATTAAACTATTATTTGAAGGGAAGAGTTCGGAGACTGGGATATCATCCTTTCAAGCATTTTGTTTGGCGTTATCAGGTAGGGTTGGAATTGGTAATATCGCAGGAGTAGCGACAGCTATCGCTTTCGGCGGACCTGGAGCTGTATTTTGGATGTGGGTGATGGCATTATTAGGAGCAGCTAGTGCATTTGTTGAATCAACATTAGCACAAGTATATAAAAGTAAAGTAGGCAATGAATACCGTGGTGGTACGCCATATTTCATTGAGAAAGGCTTGAAAATGAAATGGTTTGCGGTCATTGTAGCGGTCGTTGTAACACTATCATATGGCGTTTTATTACCAGGTATTCAATCGAGTAGTATCGCAGTTGGATTTGAAAATTCTAATGGTATTAGCAAATATATAACTGGTATATTGTTAGTCGTATTATTAGCAGCTATCATTTTTGGTGGCGTAAAGAGAATTGCGGGCGTTTCTCAAATGCTAGTTCCATTTATGGCAATTGGTTATGTAATTGTTACATGTATCGTATTAATTGCGAATGTAACGGAAATTCCAAGTATGTTTGCTTTAATTTTCTCAAGTGCTTTTGGTGTAAATGAAATGTTTGGCGGCATCGTCGGCGCAGCTATTGCATGGGGAGTAAAGCGTGCTGTATTTTCAAACGTCGCTGGTGTTGGRGAAGCGACRTATAGYTCMGCTGCWGCTGAAGTATCMCATCCTGCAAARCAAGGGYTAGTTCAAGCRTTTTCTGTATATATYGATACMATTGTWGTATGTACAGCGACAGCKCTTATGATWTTAATAACAGGTATGTATAATGTAATACCTGAAGGGAAAAGCGCTATTGTAAAGAATATAGGRAATGTAGATGCAGGTCCAATCTATACACAACAAGCAGTTGAAACTGTTATGACAGGATTTGGTCCAATATTTATTTCAATCGCAATCTTCTTCTTTGCATTTACAACTTTACTCGCGTACTACTATATCGCTGAAACGACACTCACTTATTTAGATCGTGACCTCAAATATAGCTGGTTAAAACCAATTTTGAAAATTGGGTTTTTAATTATGGTTTACATCGGTAGCGTAGAATCAGCGTCGCTATTATGGAACCTTGGAGATTTAGGAATCGGTAGTATGGCATGGTTAAACTTAATCGCGATTCTATTATTAAGTAAAACGGCATTAAAAGTGTTAAAAGACTATGAAACGCAGAAAAAAGAAGGGAAAGATCCAGTGTTTGATCCTAAAAATGTGGGAATTGAAGGTTTAACATTTTGGGAAGAAAGAAGTAAAGAGGTTGAAAGGAAAAATTCTAAAGAAAAAGTGTCAGTAGATAATGGGCTGAAACTGTAGAGGTGCAAATTTAAAAGTGAAATAAACTGAAAATTCGTTCTATTTTTCAAAGTAAATATTTGTATATGTCCTTCATTTTATCTCATACTAAAGTAAGTGTGAATAAAATGAATGGAGGATATACGATGGAAAATCAACAATATGGCTCTATAAATGATGTATTACTTGATTATAAAGAAGGTATAGGGAATTTTACGCAACAAATCCCTGAAATTGCAGAAACATATAACGCTTTTACACAAGCATGTTTTCAGGAGGGTACATTAACTAAAAGAGAAAAGCAGCTCATTGCATTAGGGGTTAGTTTAGCAACACAAGACGAATATTGTACGATTTATCATACGAAGGGCTGTATTGACCAAGGATGTTCTGATAAAGAAATTTTAGAAGCTTGTGGTGTTTCAGCCGCGTTTGCTGGGGGAGCTGCAATGAGTCAGGCAGTAACCTTAGTACAAGAATGTCTGGTGGAATTGAAACATCAAAGTCATTAAACAAGAAAAAGCCCTCCTTAAAATATTATTTTAAGTGATATTATCCCCTTTAGGTAGACAGTGTAAAAAAGACCATGTACACACATGGATGTTACACTATTACTTGGAGGGGATTTTTCATGACTAAAAAAGGATCGACATTTAATACC
>NZ_JBFTMA010000424.1:0-3762 GCF_056396725.1 Bacillus sp. 05T31 | reverse complement strand
ATATATACTTTCATATTATTTTGAGAARAAATACTATTAATGGCATAGCTCCCAAATGTAACGCTAAGAACTATAAATATTGGAGAATAAAACCCGAATATCATGATTAAAGTACTTACTAAAAATAAATGGATTGGATTAACTTTCTTAGCAGCTTTGATATCTAAAAATATGGACATCAAAATCCCTAATAGGTATGGTCCAACTACAATGAAAATACAGGTTAACATGTTATAGAAAGTAAAACTATAAAAAATACTACCAATGAGTATCATAGAAACTTGAAATAAAGTAATTGTTTGCTTAGTCATACATACCACCATATTTTGTAATGAATAAATATTACATAGTATAACTGATACATTGCATCTTTATTCCAAATGGTTAGTGCTTAGAGCCATGGACAATTAAACGCTCTTATTTATAAAATCTATCACATGAGATGTAAGCTAGTTCMTTTTTWCARATAAATAATTAAACGGGACAGTATTTAGATCATACACCTAAATACTGTCCCGTTTTTTATATGCAATTCTTCAATGATATAGTAAACCGATCATAACAAAAAGAACCTGTAGAATATACTACAAGTTCTTTTTCAAAAATTGTTAAAAAGGGAATAACAAACTATCTTAACATTCAATACAGGGAGACCATTTTAATTATGGCTTGGTTATATTGTATATCAAATATAAATATTTGAAGAAACTAATTTCGAAAATTATGTGAATTAAAAAACTAGGGTGTTTATATTAAATTTCGTTTACTACCAACTTCTTCTTACTTAAATAGACTGCACGGTCTGATTTTTTAGCAACTTCCTGTGAGTGCGTCACAACAATAATACATTTATTTTCTTTATGTGCAAGTTCTTGAAACAGTTCTATTATATCCATTGCCGTTTCTTCGTCGAGGTTTCCTGTCGGCTCATCCGCAATCAGTAAATCMACATTRCAAGATARCGCTCGAGCRATTGCWACACGYTGYTGTTGYCCRCCACTTAGTTGCARRACATTTCGTTTCGCTTCTAYTTCTGTRAGTCCTACTTTCTCTAATAATTCTAAYGCCCTTGCCGTTTTATTTTGCACTTTAACACCTGTAATTTCCATTGCTGTTAAGACATTTTGAAGAGCAGTCATATAGGTAATCAAATTATAAGATTGGAAAATTACCGATACATTTTGATTACGGTACCGATCCAAACCAATTTTTCGAATATCCTTTCCATTAAATAGTACATAACCATTTTTAGGTATATCTAGCCCACAACCTAAGCTAAGCGTAGTGGTTTTACCAGATCCGGATGGTCCTAGAATCGTGTAGAAATGTCCTTTTTGAAAAGAAAAGTTAACATTTTCTAGTATCGCTACTTTTTTTCCGTTACTTTCATAATAATAATCTAAGTTTTTAAATTGTAAAATCGTCTCCATATCGAGCCTCCTTATTCATCTTTTAAAAGAATTTGTTTTGGATTCAGGCGTAGAATAGATAATGCTGGAAGAAGCGTTGCTAATATAGCAATAGCTAGTCCAATCCCCCCCATTTTCCCTACATCTTCGCCTGTTACACTTACATTAATTTTATCAATTGGATCCTCTTTTTGATTTTGTACAGTTCCACCAGKTCCAGCTACCATTACAGTTCCATTTTGTGAGGTGTTTGTTTCTTCTCCTGCTGTAGCAATTTCACTCGAAAGTAAATTATTCCCTATGAATTGAGAAATTTTTGCTCCTGTTGTTATGGATAATCCAAATGCTAAAATAGCGATACATACTACTTCTACTACGAACTGCGCCATCAGTTTCCACTTTTTCTCTCCAATGGACAATAGAATCCCCATTTCCTTACGACGTGCTTTAATCGATAACATAATGATTAACCCTAAAATAATCGCACCTGCAATTGATACAATATAAATAATCATTTGAGAAGTAGATGAGATATTTTCGATAGGCCCAATCATTTGTTTGTACAACGAATCATGTGCATCTAATTTATAATAATTAAAATCAATATCAGATTTTTTTGCTTCTTCTTTAAATGCTTCAATGTTTTGTGGATCTTTCAAGAAATACACGACTTGAATGCTACTTATCCCTTGATCTATTTCTAATTTTTTCATAGTTGAATGCGGCATATATAGTTTATTAGCTGGATCCATTATAGGAGGAGCTTGTTGCCCCATTGCTTGCTCATTCGTTTCGTAAATACCGATAATTTCAACCTCCAGGGTTTCCTTCTTATCCCCTGATTGCACTTTAACTTTGTCTCCTACTTTCAAGTTGTTTAATTCCGCTAATCGTTTTTCCATTAAAGCTACATTCTGATCTTTCATCTGTTCTGTAATTGGTTTCCCATCAATGATTTTACTTTTTCCATTCTTAAAGCTTTCTTGTAATGCAGTTTTGCGAACTCCCTCAATCATAAAAGAAGAATTCATATCTATTTCTGTACCGGAGCCTGAACCGCCTCGTACAGCCGCCATTCCCGCCTTACCTTTTCCTTCTTCTTCTCCTTCTGAAGCTCCTACTAGTTTAAGTCCGTCAGAAATTCCGAGAGTGTTAGTTATGTAATTATAGTCTTTTACATACTTTGACTTCGCTAATTGATCTGCTTCTTTTGTATTAAGCTTCGGTGGATTAGGCATCTCTCCAGTTTCCCTAGCTTGTTGACCTAATTTGTCAAAATCAAGGCTTAAAGTAACATCTGCACCGAGTTTTTTTCTTGCTGCATCAGCAGCTTTTTTTGATGCATTTTGGATTACGAATCCTGCCAACACCAAATTTGTAACAATTAGGAAAACCGCCATCAAAATTAATGATGTTCCTACTCTTTTTTTCATACTGAGAATTGCTCGTTTYATAAAGTTCATTTTTTCTWACCTCCTTGATAACTTGTATTCTATATAGGTTATCTAGAGTCTATATGGAGCTAATCAGTAGTTTATCTAGAGATATAAGGAGTTTATGTGTAGTTATTCATTGACCTGGTCAAGAAARACCGGARCACATATTCAAAAACGTAATCGTTTTTGAATATTGGCAAGGAGGTTATGGCTTTAGATAGCATTGAATGAGAGCATACAAATCCATGCTTATTACGTAATTTCTATACAACAAATAAAAACCACCCTATTTRGATGGTTATATRTGYRCTTGYTAAATATGAAAATTCATTAAAGAATATGGAGGTTTATTGAAGTTGGTCGGATTYTCTAATAATAATATTGTGTTAAAAAGCCTAACTTATAATTTTATAAGTTAGGCTTTTATGCTATCTATAAGAAAAAGTTATAGAGACTCATAATATTTTATAATTTAACCTTTTGTATTTAAACAAGTAAAATAAAAGTAACAAGTGCATACATTAAGGAGGTTTTTTGATAGTGACAGAAACTATAACATTTAGGATTGCAACGGCAGATGATTTAGATGCAATTGTAAAAATGCTTGCTGATGATGTTTTAGGAAATAAAAGAGAGCGCTATGAAACACCACTCCCTGATAGTTATATAAAAGCATTTCATGCTATTGATTGTGATCCAAATAACGAGTTGATTGTAGCGTGTGATGGGACGTAGATTGTCGGTATTCAACAAATTACATTTACGCCTTACATTGTACGTCAAGGGGGTTGGAGAGCTACAATTGAGGGTGTACGGACAACCTCATCAAAACGTGGTAAAGGTATAGGAAGTAAACTTATTAAATGGGCTATTCAACGTGCTAAATTACGGGGATGTCATTTAGTACAGTTAACAAC
>NZ_JBFTMA010000423.1:0-3764 GCF_056396725.1 Bacillus sp. 05T31 | reverse complement strand
TTCAAAAACGATGAACACAACAAGATTAGTGCATACGCTCTAAGTTTGTTGTGTGTGATAGGCGATAGCAGTTTTATCCCGCGTTTGAGGGCGGTAAAACTCCCACCTCAAAATTCAGCTGGAGCAAAGAAGTTAGGTGGGAGCCCTGCTGCCCGTAAACGCCCGATTGGTGAGGGCTAATAATCAGTGGGGGGATGAACAAAACCCCCACTGATTAAAGTTTCGCTTTATGGATGATTAGAAAATTTCCTGCATCTAAAGTACAAAAGTGAAAATAAAGTTTGTGTATACAGTTGTTTTTGTGGGACTTTACAAAACTTTTACAAATAATTAAAACCGAATTAATAGTTTAGCAGTATTCTTATATCTGTAATCCTGTTATTTCCGGTTACTTCTAGGAGGAAGAACACGTGAAATGGATGAGCGCATCGATTAAAGTTTTGACATTATCGACATGTTTCCTTTGTTTTAATATGTCTACTGCATTCGCTACAAATGAAATGGGAGAAGTGAGAGTTGATGGATCCTCAACGGTTTTCCCCATTATAGAGGCAGTAGCAGAGGAATATACAAAGGCCCATCCAAACGTGAAAATTTCTATTAGTATTTCTGGGACAGGGGGAGGATTTAATCGTTTCAGTAAAGGAGAAGTAGATATAAACAATGCTTCGAGATTGATGAAACCGGTAGAAGAAAATGCAATGCAGAAAAAATCCATTCAATTTACACCATTTGAGGTTGCTTATGACGGTCTAACGATTGTTGTGAATCGTCAAAATACGTGGGTAAACAATATGACGATAGACGAGTTACGTCTATTATGGAGTGAAAATGGAAGATTGAAACGATGGTCACAAATTCATTCATCATGGCCTCGTGAACAAGTTAAATTTTATGCGCCAGGCGTAGACTCTGGTACTTATGATTATTTCCAAAATGTTGTCTTACAAAATAATCGCCTTGTAAAAACGGTTTCTTTGTCTGAAGACGATCAAGTTATTATGCAAGGGGTAATGAATGATAAAAATGCCATTGCTTTTGTAGGATATGCTTATTATATGGCCAATCGAGATAAGGTAAAAGCAATACAGGTGGATGGTGTATTTCCAACGAAAGAGACCATTCAGTCGGGTACGTATAAGCCATTATCTAGGCCGCTATTTACGTATGTGAATCATGCATCTACCAGAAATAAAATTAATGTAGCAAATTATGTTGAGTTTATGATTAAGCATGTTGGAAGCCTTGCTGAAGAGGTCGGATATGTAAAATTACCAAAAGAAAAATATAATGAACAGCTGCGAATGTTAACAGAAATAAAAAGGTAATGTCAGGGTGGARAGGGGTTTTCATCTTTGGCTCATAAWGACAAAARTCAAATTACATTTTCTGTACAACATTTGATTGAGAGAAATACAAATAGAAGAAAAAAAACGCAGCGAATCAATCGAATTGTTCCGTTAATACTAAAAGCCATTGCTAGCGTGTCCATTGTAACGACACTTGGAATTATTATTACGTTGGCAAATGAAACAATCATGTTTTTTCAAAAGATATCATTGTATTCTTTTTTGACAGAAAAGGAATGGTTACCTTTTTTTGAAGATCCAAAATTCGGTATATTACCACTTATATGTGGAACAATCCTTGTAACAGCAATTGCCATGTTCGTAGCAATTCCTATTGGTTTAGGTTGTGCCGTGTTTTTAAGCGAATACGCTTCGAATGGCGCTCGGAAAATATTAAAACCGTTGTTAGAGCTACTAGCAGGCATCCCGACAATTGTATATGGTTTTTTCGCGTTAACAGTTGTCACACCACTTTTACAACGGGTTATACCAGATTTGCAGTTTTTTAATGCTATTAGTCCAGGTATTGTTATAGGGTTTATGATGATACCGACGATTGCGTCTCTCTCTGAAGATGCGATGAGAGCTGTAGCGAAAGGAATTAAAGAAGCCTCATTAGCGCTAGGAGCAACTCGTTTTGAGATGGTAAAACAAGTGGTGTTTCCATCGGCTTTTACGGGCATAATGGCAGCGATTATATTAGCAGCTTCCAGGGCAATTGGTGAAACGATGATTGTTGTTATTGCAGCTGGATCAACACCTAATGTATCGATAGATCCGACTCATTCTATTCAAACATTAACAGCCTATATTGTACAAGTGAGTTTAGGTGATGCTCCGCACGGAACGATTACTTATTACAGCATGTATGCTGTAGGTGCAACGTTATTTATGTTTACTTTTATTATGAATATCATTTCGCAATATATTATGCGCCGTTTTAGGAGGTTGACATAATATGCGAATGTTAAACCATAAGAACATACAAGAAAATATGGCATCGCGTTTTTTAAAGGATCGGATTTACAAGTGTTTGTTTTATATAGCAATTTTGTTTTCAGTAGTAATACTTTTTATATTGCTTTTTCAAATTTTTGAAAAAGGTATAAGTTATCTTTCAATAGATTTCTTTACAAACTTCGCCTCACGTAATCCGAGAGAAGCTGGGATTGTCGCTGCTTTGTCAGGAACAATACTATTTATGAGCATTGTTATACCAGTCTCTTTTATATTTGGAGTCGGAACCGCTCTTTATTTAGAGCATTATGCGAAGGAGTCCGTTTTTAAAAAGTTAATTGAATTAAATAATCAAACATTAGCAGGGGTACCTTCCGTTGTGTTTGGTTTACTCGGRTTAACTATTTTCGTATACGCTCTCCATTTGGGAGAGAGCATAATGGCAGCGGCACTGACGATGAGTTTACTCGTCTTACCAACTGTTGTTGTAGCTAGTCAAGAAGCGATTCGAACTGTGCCGAGCTCATTACTAGAGGCTTCTTACGGATTAGGTGCTACGAAATGGCAAACGATGTATCAAATTGTATTGCCAGTCGCTTTGCCAGGGATTGTAACGGGATGTACGTTAGCGGTATCGAGAGCAATTGGTGAGGCAGCACCATTATTAGTTATTGGGGCCCTTGCCTTTGCAAATTATGTTCCGTTCAGTATGTTTGATAGATTTACGGTTTTACCAATTCAAATTTTTAATTGGATGAGTAGACCACAAGAAGAATTTCARTATGTAGCAGCAGCTGGGATGATTGTTTTGCTAGGATTGTTGCTCTTTATAAATATATTTGTCTTATGGTTACGAAATCGAAAATAAGTTGGAAGTGGATGAAAGGGGAATTCAAATGGTAGCAACAGTAGTAAATGTACAGGTGAAAAATGAGAAAAAGATTGAGACAGCACCAAAAAAAATAGTATTTGATACGAAAAATTTAAATTTATGGTACGGAGAAGACCATGCTTTAAAAGATATCAACTTAAGTATTCATGAGAATGAAGTAACAGCGATTATCGGTCCAAGTGGTTGTGGGAAATCAACATACTTAAAAACGCTAAATCGTATGGTAGAGTTAGTGCCTATCGTTCGAACTACGGGCGTTATCGAATATAGAGAACGAAACATATTTGATAAATCATATCCGGTTGAAGAATTACGTACGCATGTGGGTATGGTGTTCCAAAAGCCAAATCCATTCCCAAAATCTATTTATGAAAATGTAGCATATGGTCCGAAAATCCATGGTGTTCGTGACAAAAAAACACTTGATGAAATTGTTGAAAATAGCTTGCGCGGCGCAGCTATTTGGGATGAGTTAAAAGATCGTTTGCATGATAATGCATACGGTTTATCTGGTGGTCAGCAACAACGTCTATGCATTGCACGCTGCTTAGCGATTGAGCCAGACG
>NZ_JBFTMA010000422.1:0-3776 GCF_056396725.1 Bacillus sp. 05T31 | reverse complement strand
CCTGTTTCCTTAATTAGCGTAAACACATTCTCATATGCTTTTGCAGCAACACGAAGTGAAGTTACAGGATAAATTACCATTTGGAAGCCCATATTCGCAAATTCCTCTGCACTATAATATGGTGTTTTTCCGAACTCAGTCATATTTGCTAGTAAAGGTGCATTCACTTTGCTAGTAAATAAACGGAATTCTTCTTCCGATTGAAGCGCTTCTGGGAATATTGCATCTGCCCCTGCTTTTACATATGCATTCGCTCTTTCAATCGCTGCATCTAATCCTTCCACGCCGCGAGCATCTGTGCGTGCTACAATATATAAACTTGGCGCAACTTCTTTAATCGCTTTAATTTTTTGAACTAATTCTTCTGTAGTAACAAGTTTCTTACCATTTAAATGTCCACATTTCTTTGGTAATTGTTGATCTTCAATCTGAACAGCCGCAACTTTCGCTTCCACCATTTCTACAGCTGTCCTCGCTACGTTTAGTACTCCACCAAATCCTGTATCAATATCAACAAGAACTGGTAAATCTGTAGCTCTAACTAGATCCCTTGCTCTCTCTGCTACTTCAGTAGACGTCACAATTCCTAAATCTGGTAGTCCTTTACTTGCAGTGTAAGCAGCTCCCGATAAATATAGAGCTGAAAAACCTGTATTTTTCGCAACAAGAGCCGCCATTGCATCATGAGCACCTGGAATTTGCAAAATTTCATTTGCTTCTACTAAAGCCCGGAAACGATTCGCAAGCTCCTCTTGTGTTGACTGTTTATTCACAACCCAAGCCATTCTAAATTCCCCCTATTATTAAATTAAGAATAGATCTACAAATTCGTTTACATTCATATTTTCTAGTTTTTCTTCATTTAGACAAGCTTCATGGATTTTTTCTTGTTGCTTACTAGAATAATGACCTGCCATATTTGCAGTGAATTTTCGAACAACTTTTGGAATTGCTTCGTCTCTACGGAAACGGTGGCCAAGTGGGTATTCACATTCCACATTTTCTGTTACAGTACCATCTTTAAAATGAACTTGAACAGCGTTGGCGATTGAGCGCTTGTTCGGGTCAAGGTAATCTAAACTGTACTGTTTGTTTTCAACAACAACCATCTTATTACGTAATTCATCTACACGTGGATCATTCGCTACTACATCCTCATAATCATCCGCAACGATATCTCCTTTTAATAAACCTATTGCCGTAATGTATTGTAGGCAGTGATCGCGATCAGCTGGGTTATTTAATGGACCTTCTTTATCGATAATACGAATTGCTGACTCATGAGTTGTAATTGTAATACGATCAATTTCATCTAATCTTTCTTTAAGTTCCGGATGTAATTTCACTGCACATTCTGCAGCTGTTTGTGCATGGAATTCTGCTGGGAATGACACTTTGAATAATACATTTTCCATTACATAAGATTCTAGCGGTCTTGCTAATTTTAATTCTTGCTTGTTAAATAACACATCTTGGAATCCCCATCCTGGTGCAGATAATGCCGTTGGGTAACCCATTTCACCTTTTAATGCAGTCATTGCAAGATGAACACCGCGGCTCGTCGCATCACCTGCTGCCCATGATTTACGTGAACCTGTATTTGGAGCATGACGATATGTACGAAGACTAGAATTATCAATCCACGCATGTGATAATGCATTAAAGATTTCCTCACGTGTTCCGCCAAGCATTTTTGCAACTACTGCAGTCGTCGCTACTTTTACGTATAATACGTGATCAAGACCAACACGGTTTAAACTGTTTTCTAAAGCAAGTACACCTTGAATTTCATGTGCTTTAATCATCATTTCTAGTACTTCACGTACTTTTAATGGTTCTTTTCCTTCTGAAATACGAACGCGGCTAATATAATCTGCAACTGCTAAAATTCCGCCTAAGTTATCAGATGGATGTCCCCACTCTGCTGCAAGCCAAGTATCGTTATAGTCTAACCAACGGATCATACATCCGATATTAAATGCGCCTTTTACTGGATCTAGCACATAAGATGTTCCTGGTACACGTGTACCATTTGGCACGATTGTTCCTGGTACAACTGGTCCTAATAATTTCGTACACTCTGGGTATTGTAGTGCTAAAATTCCACATCCAAGTGTATCAAGTAATACGTAGCGAGCCGTACTGAATGCCTCTGCACTTGTAACCTCTTTATTTAATACATAGTCCGTAATTTCTTCTAATAATGCATCTTTTTGTTTAATTTCATTTGTTTTAATCATGCTATTCTTCCCTTTCTGTCGAAAATTCGTTATTATTAATGATGGGTGTCGGTCAAACACCCATCTGGCGGGCGGCGCTAACAACTCCCCAGTTGTTTTTATTTACTAAATGCATGTCGCTCGCCAATATAATTTACACGTGGACGGAACAAACGATTGTTCGCATGTTGCTCAATTACGTGTGCACATAGCCCTACTGTTCTAGAACTAAAGAAGATTGGTGTGTAAAGTTGAATTGGAATACCAAGCATCCAATATACTGGAGCAGCATAATAATCAAGATTCGGATAAATTCCTTTTTCCTTCTCCATAATTTTTTCTCCAGCTTCACACATTTCATATAGTGTATAATCGCCTTTCACATCACATAACTGCTTTAATGCTTCCTTCATCATAAGTGCTCTTGGATCCATCTTTTTCATATAAACACGGTGTCCAAAGCCCATAATTTTTTCTTTGTTATATAGTTTCTTCTGTAATAACTCTTCAAATTTCTCAACATTACCAGCTTCTAAAAGCATGTACATAACCGCTTCATTCGCACCGCCATGAAGACTTCCTTTTAAGGATGCAACTGCTCCTGTTAAAGCGCCGTATAAGTCGGATTGCGTTGATGCAATAACGCGTGCTGTAAATGTAGAGTTTGGCATTTCATGTTCACTATATAAAACAAGGGAACGATCAAAGATTTTCTCTTCAAGTTCAGTTGGTTTCTTTCCAGTTAACATATAGAAGAAATTCGCACTATATGACAATTCTTGAAGAGGCTCAATTGGTTCCTCATTATTTAAAATATGGTAGCTATTCGCTACAATATTTGGCACTTTACTTAAAAGCTTGTATCCTCGACTTTTATTCACTTC
This sequence comes from Bacillus sp. 05T31, assembly GCF_056396725.1. Taxonomy (NCBI): domain Bacteria; kingdom Bacillati; phylum Bacillota; class Bacilli; order Caryophanales; family Bacillaceae; genus Bacillus; species Bacillus sp. 05T31. The sequence continues at coordinate 673 of NZ_JBFTMA010000422.1, read as the reverse complement.
TAACGAGCGGTTTTCGATATCACTATCGTAACCAGCTAATGCAGACACACCTGTACGTAGCCCATCCATAGGATGCGTTTCCTTAGGCAATGCCTTTAGAACATTGAATACACCTTCTGGCACTGTATATTCTTCTTTTAATTTCTTTTCAATTGTTGCTTTCTCATCCTCATTCGGTAAACGTTCTTCTAATAAAAGGTGCACAATGTCTAAATACTCTTTTGTTTTTGAGAGTTCGATTAAATCATACCCTTGAATTACAATTTMACCTTTTACTGTGTCAAGAAACGAAATTTTCGTTTCCGCTGCTACTACACCATCTAATCCCGGGGAAAATTTTTCTTCAGCTTTCATCATTATTTCCTCCAATCCTAATAGATCTTCGTGCACATAACTGTAAGCCTTTACAATAATATGAAACTACATTTCTATTTCAATGTATCAGAGTTTTTAGAAGATTTCAATTTATTTTAYAATGATAAGTTTCCTATACTTTTACCGATGTAATAATACAATTTTTCAAAAATAACTTTCATCTTTTATAAAGAAAGGACAGACATCCTTTTACAATGTTTTAAAACGAAATATAACAATTATCCATATAATCCCACTAAATATACCTTTAATCCCTTTTTCTTCAACAAACATAAAAAACCGAGCTGCACTCATGCAC
>NZ_JBFTMA010000421.1:0-3780 GCF_056396725.1 Bacillus sp. 05T31 | reverse complement strand
TCATAGTTCTTTCTATTTTAAAAACATAAACCAGTTTATTAATTTGTCAATTTCTTGGCTGAGTGCTATTACTTTTTCATGTTGAAGTCCATAATTTGAGACTAGATTCAATAATTCTTCTTTTTTCAATTCAATTATTTTTTCTAACTTCACTAATTCCATGTCGTCTTTATTCGCTCCAATTTCAAAATATATGTATTTTAGTATAGCCTACTTACATAATAAGTAAAAGTCTCATGCTAATGTAAAATCTTACATATTTGAAAAAACAATATACTACTAACAAAAAAAGAGACTTAAACTAAGCCTATTATTACAGGTCATTATAATTTTCTACCATTTTTTATAAATATGTTAGTTTATGAATGTGTACCATTTACTATTAATTTAAAGTTAGACACTTTTACTCATTAATAATACAACAGAATTTCTCAAATGTTTTATCTTTATATTCTGGAACCCTTGTTAAGTGATCAAAATAACTATATGAAAATTTAAATATGTGCCCAAAATCCCAATTAAATTCGCTGTAGTCTTTAAGCCAGAATCCATTATCTAGCGGAAGTGTATCAACTTGTTTTGCTTTTGTAAGAGGTAAACGATCTACAGGAGAATTCAATATTATTTGGGCATTCGGCATTAAATTGCGACTTTTTCTAAGTACATAAACTAGCTTTAATAGTGGTTTTATTCCTCGTTGAAATAATTCTATATGCCCTAAGTCATATAATATATTAATCGCATGTGAGAAGGTAAGCATATGACCAATTAAATCGTGATGTGATTCTGCCTTATATATAACATTAAATTCAGATAATTCATTTAAAATAAATTCAGATAATTGCTTTGGGTTTTTAATTTCGCTTTGAATCTCCTCATTATTTATAATTAGTTGCTTTACTTCTTTAGTTGTAAAACCAATCCAAGATCTACCGGGAATTGTTTTTTGAAACGATAATATAAGGTTTGCTATATTATTAATATCTTGCTCACTCCCCCAATGACTTAACTCCTTAATGGCTAGTAAACTYAAAGAAGCGTAAATTACATTATGACCAACCCAATGGAGTTCATCAATCGTTTGTTCCAAAGATTTAATTATCGTTTCTTCAGCACTTTGATAATCGATACCTTGTTTATTATCAATTGTTTCGCCTAACCTTTGCTTATGGAGCATCATTTTCGCTTGAGAATAAATGTTACAGGCAGTTTTTTCATCAATGTTATTGTTTTTCGTAAAAAAATAACTAGCAATGGCAGCTGCTCCGAAATGTGCATACCAAATATCATTTGTTTCTTTTTTACATTGAGATATAATTGAAAGCCCATCTTTTAATACACTTATATTTTCCATCTCTCTTATCCCCTCTAAACCCTAATAAAAATGTTTTTTTAGCATCTACAAAGTCGGCAAAAAGCCAGGTGAAAACTCTTGAAAAGTTTCCTCCTTTACAGTTATAAATTAAAATTACCCCTGCCGCTCAACAAGAATTAAATTTGCTTCTAATAATATTTTGAGATGATACTTATTCATCCCTAATGCAGTCTCAATCTTCCACAATTGTGTTTGTTTTGATTATGAAATAAATAACGAACAATTTCTCGTTTTACTCCTGCCAAAGCCTTAAAAATTTCCACTCTTTGTTTATCTGAATTATTTGGTTTGATAGTCATGGAACTATCTTATTTTTTTGTCAAATCTCTCATCTTCTTAAACATACAAAGTGAAAATCAAATGTGTATGTATTTATAGATAGTTGTTTTATTATACACGCGAATCTTTATGTAATTGATACTTTCTATTATGTTACCACTTAGTATGTATCCTTAAGCTACTTCCTTAGCTTAACGAAGGTGTTAATACAAATAAGATGTGATTCATTTCATCACTCTTATTCAAAAATCTATGTTTCACGTTCGGTGGAATACGCACAACATCTCCTTCTTCTAAAAAATATTCATTCCCTTCCAATTCCACATACACTTCCCCTTTCATTACAACTGCAATTTCTTCCTTATCTTCGTGGGAATAGTGACTTTCTGTTGTATTTGCATATCCGTTTAAATCCATCATTAACATTTCAATGCGAGCTTTCATAAAATCTGGTGTTAACACATCATAAACAATATGATCATTATTTTCTCGATATACTTTTTTCCGATCTTTCTTCTTAGAAATAAGTGAGTCTGTATCAATATCATTAATAAAAAGAGTAAACAGCGGTACATTTAATGCTTTCGCTATTAATTCCAATACATTTAAAGAAGGATTGGCATGTCCTCTTTCAATTTGACTAATAAGTGAAGTACTGATTCCTGCATAATCAGCAAATTCACGAATTGTCATATTATTTTTCTTACGATAACTTAAAACAGTTTGACCTAGCCGATAATGAATCATTGTTACAACTTCCTTTCGTCCATCATAATACATCTTTTGTCCCTTTTGTGCTGACATACTAAACAGTGGCAATTAATCCTTCCTTATTTCATCTTAGGCTTATATACTAACTTTTGTACATTATATTATATACAGTTCATTATAATAAACAACCAATCGGAGGAAGAAACTTTGAAATCACCTATTCTTTCATATTTTATCTTATTTTTCGGCGTGTTCGCCTTATCTACTTCAGCTATCTTCGTAAAAATAGCCGATGCCCCTGCAGCAATCACTGCTTTTTATCGATTATTGTTTGCTACGGTAATTCTTTTACCGTTTCTAATATTTAATACAAACAATCGAAGCGAACTTCGCTCATTATCAAAAAAGCAATGGGGATTTGGACTCTTATCTGGATTATTTCTAGCAGCTCATTATGTACTATGGTTTGAATCATTACAGTATACTTCCATAGCAAGTTCTACAGTTATCGTAACGTTGCAACCTTTATTTTCAATGGTCGGTGGTTATTTTTTATTTAAGGAACGGTTTACGAAAGGTGCGATTATAGGCTGCCTTATTGCAATTTCAGGAAGTATCGTGATTGGGTGGCAAGATTTTCAAATTAGTGGTGAGGCTTTATACGGCGATATTTTAGCTTTTATTGCTGCTGGCGTCATAACAGCTTACTTTTTCATTAGTCAAYATGTTCGTAAAGAYYTATCCCTWATACCGTACTCGGTAATTAGTTATGGCAGTAGTTCACTCTTTCTCGGTATATTTGCTTACACACAGCAGTCATCTTTCTTTAATTACACTGCACAAACWTGGTKGTCCTTTATWGGWTTAGCWTTCATTGCAACGATTTTAGGACAAACRATWTTCAATTGGTTATTAAAATGGATGAGCGCTACTGTTATCTCGATGAGTATTTTAGGAGAGACAATTGGAACTTGTATGCTAGCCTATTTCATTTTAGATGAAACAATTTCTTTACAGCAAGGACTAGGAATTCTACTTATTTTCATTGGATTAGCATTATTTTTATTACAACCGAAACAATCAAATCACAATTTATAAAGTGAAACTTTAATCAGTGGGGGTTTTGTTCATCCCCCGCTGATTATTAGCCTTCACCAATAGGGCGTTTACGGACAGTTTTTCTCCCTCATAACTTCTTTGATCCAGCCAAATTTTGAGATGGGAGTTTTACTGCCGACAAATAGCGGGATAAACAAGAAAAGCATGACATTAGTTTGCCATGCTTTCCTTGTTTATCTATTATTGCGGAGATTGTTCCACCTGCTTTTGCTTTAGCCTTTGCTCCAATACATGAATCATAAAGAGGAAATGCTCTGCCTCTCTTGTAACATGATCAGCAAGCAACGGATTTATAG
>NZ_JBFTMA010000420.1:0-6193 GCF_056396725.1 Bacillus sp. 05T31 | reverse complement strand
CTTTAGGACTTGGTTGGCTTGGTGAACCAACTGTGGAACATTTACTGCGACCACTATTTGAAAAAATCAATATTACTGGAACAATGGCTAACACGTTATCCTTTATTATTGCTTTTAGTGTGATTACTTTTTTCCATGTTGTATTAGGCGAGTTAGTTCCTAAGTCTTTCGCAATCCAAAAAGCTGAAGCAATCACATTAAAATTTGCAAAACCGCTTATTTTATTTGATAAAATTATGTATCCGTTCATTTGGCTTCTCAATAGTGCAGCTATATTTTTCACAAAATTACTCGGTTTAGAGCCTGCGAAAGAAAATGAACTTGCCCATTCCGAAGAAGAACTACGACTCATTTTAGGTGAAAGCTATAAAAGCGGCGAAATTAATCAAACCGAATATAAATATGTAAATAATATTTTTGAATTTGATGATCGTGTTGCTAAAGAAATTATGGTACCTAGAACTGAAATGGTTTGTTTATCTACTGAAAATACGTTAGAAGAAAATATGAAAATCGTTGCAACTGAAAAGTATACACGTTATCCTATTATTGAAAAGGATAAAGATGATATTATYGGMATGATAAATACGAAAGAGATTTTTCATAATCAAACAAAAGGCATTTACAAACCACTTGATGCCTACATACATCCTGTTTTAACTGTATTTGAAACAGTTCCCATTCGTAAAACGTTAATACACCTCCAAAAGAACCGCGTACAAATGGCGATTGTTATGGATGAATACGGCGGAACTGCTGGCCTTTTAACGATGGAGGATATTCTTGAAGAAATTATCGGAGAAATTCAAGATGAATTTGACGCAGACGAATCACCAATGATTGAAAAGCGCACTGCTAGGCTTACTGTTTTAGATGGGAAAGTACTCATTTCTGAAGTAAATGATATGTTTGGTCTACATATCGATGAAAGTGATTTAGATACAATTGGTGGTTGGCTTCTCTCTCAATCAATTGATTTAAATATTGAGGCTGGCTATTCAGTTGAATATGATGGTTTTCAATTTAAAGCATTAGAACTTGATGGGCATCAAATTAAAAAGATTGCTGTACATAAATTAGATACTACAAAGGAGTTATAAAGTGACTGTTTTACTAACAATTTGTATCATTGCTTGTTTCATTGTTTCATTTCTTGCCTTTATATACCCCATTATCCCTGGCATCCTTGCCGTATGGGCTGGCTATTTCATTTATCATTTTGGAATAAACGGCGGAGAGTTAACGCCATCTTTTTGGATTATTCAAGTCATTTTTACACTCTTCATTTTCGTTGCTGACTTTATCGCAAATGGATACTTCCTAAAAAAATACGGAAGTACAAAATCGGGCGAACGTGTTGGTATGGTTGCTATCATTGTCGGATCGTTCTTCTTCCCACCATTCGGGCTTATTATCATACCGTTCTTATCTGTATTTATTACGGAACTAATGCATAAAAAGGCGCCAAAAGACGCCCTTTTAGTCGGAATTGCAACTGTTGTCGGTTTTTTAAGTAGTACAGTAGCCAAAGCAATTCTCCAAATTATTATGATTATCATCTTTGTATGCTATATCATTTTTTAGCCATCCCTATTTTGGGATGGTTTTTTAATATGAAATACCTACTCGGCTTTTCTCGTATAAGCTTTTATTACGTAAACTCCATGTAAACTGAGCTGTATCACCAACTGTGATTTTCGATCCATCTGTTGGCAACATATCTTGTTCAGTTCGATATACACCGGTTACATCACCATCTATTAAATGCGTCGGACAAACAACAGTCCAACATAGTTTACTATTATTCAGCGCTTCATAAGCAGCTAAATGATCTTCCGCAGCTGTTGTCATTTTTCTTTTCGATTCTTTTGATTGGAAACGATATATACTTGGGTTTGTTCGTGCTTGTAAAATACCAGCAGTTCCTATTGTAACAATTTTCTTTATGCCCTCTTCTTCCATTTGCTTTATAATAATCGGTAAACTCTTCTCTAACGTCCCATTCCGATCAGTTCCAAGAGCACTAATTACAATATCACATCCTTTAATCGCTTCCTTTATATCATTTCCGTTTAACACATTTCCCTCTATAATATGTAACCTTTCATGCTCTGTTTCCACTCTACTCAAATCACGAACTAATACCGTCACTTCATATGAATCATGTAATGCCAATTTCATAATGTGTGATCCTACTCTACCTGTCGCTCCTAATATACATACTTTCATATATTATCCCCTCTCCCATTCTTTCTCTCTATTTTTCCGCAAAACTTACAAATACGCAACAAAAAAGCTCCCTCATATATGTGAGGAAGCTCTATTATCCATTTATCCCGCATTAACGGGCAGTAAATTCGGCGAATGCGAGGAAATTAGGTGGGAGATAACTGCCCGTAAATGCCCGATTGGACCTACCATTAATAAAGAACTTGCAAGTGCCATAGCAGCTAATGACTTAACCCATTTGTTCATTTGCGTTTCCTCCCTTTGATAGAATATGTACAATCCCATATTACTCTTTATTTTTAAAGGAAAGATTTAAAAACAGTAAAGATATTGTAAACTTTTGTAAATACTCTGATAACACAACTGGTTTTTCTCAATTCTTCTAATTGAGCCTTTCATTAGACATAAAAAAACTAAGACGCCTTTCATTCCGTCTTAGTTTTTCACGCAAACTTCTCACTTTCATTTTCATATAAATGTTTAATTTTATATTCCTTCTTCACAACATATTGCCAAACACTATAAGCATAACGATTCATTTTCACAAAACAATTTTCCAAGAAAGAACGAAACTCTGGGTTCGCAACTTCYACTGCMACTTGAGCAAACTTTAATGCTAATCGTTTCAAATGTGWAATATAACAAATAGCAATCCCARTATCCCCTGTATACTCATTATCTGTTTCCCTATCCATTTCAGTAAATTCCGGCCACATTTGTTTACAAGTTATATGTTGTATATTTTCTCCTTCTTGAAAATTCACTTGTTCATTATATGCTTGTAACATATACGGCAAATGATGCTGCAAAAYATCTTTTAATTCTTCATCTCGAACCTTGCTCGTGTATTCTCCAACTTTATATATAAGTGTGTAACTATATGTCATCAATTCTTTCATACAATCCATTAAAGCGCCTCCCTTCCTATTTCATCTCTATACTATAAATATGATGCGATAACATTTGATATTCTTGCTAGAAACCAATCCCATCTACTAATTTTCTCAAAATCTTCTTCAGAAAATCGTTTTGATTTATGAAAGTCTTCTTTTAATCGACTCCATACGTCAGCAACGACTGTCTTATCATATATGAAACAGTTAGATTCGTTATTTAAGTAAAAACTTCTATTATCAAAATTTGCTGTACCAATATCAACCATTTCCTCATCGATGATTGTTACTTTCCCATGAAAAAATCCATTTCGATATTGATAAATCTCCGCTCCAGCATCTAACATGTCTTTCAAATAAGGATAGGCAGCCTGTTTTAGCAATACTGCATCACTTTTAAATGGGACGAGGATTTTTACATGGACACCACGATTTAATGCATCTTTCAGCCCCTTCACCATTTCTTTACTCGGTACAAAATATGGTGTAGCGATAATTAAAGAATGTTTTGCCTTCTTTAAAAATGCTCCATACTCCTTCCATAAACCTTTTCCATTCGAAAATACATATTGATATTTCACATTTCCTTGTACAGGTAACTCTTGATGTATAGGGAACTTTTCTTCCGTATCTTCCTGCCAGTCTTCCCCAAATTTCCGTTCCATATCAGTAGCTCCATTTCCTTCAATGCGTACATGATAATCACGCCACGGACCAAATTTAGGATCTTGTCCAAGATACTCCTTCCCAATATTAAAGCCACCGATGTACGATACTTTCCCATCWATAGTWACAATACGTCTATGATTACGTTGATGCAAAGAATAAAATAAATTTTTCAATTTAGGTTTTTTACTGAATGTAAACTTCACGCCTTTTTCTTTTAATTGATTAATTATCTTTTTCTTCAGCTTATATCCGCCTATCCGATCTACTGACAATTTCACATCTACTCCGCTAGATGCTTTTTTCTCTAATAACCGTAAGAACTCACGACTAACTTCATCTTTACCTACAATATAAAAATGAATATATATATACTTTTCTGCGCGATTTATATCATCAAATAAGTTCCTATATAACTCATCACCGTTCGTATATAATTGAAAATCCCCTGATCGAATTTTTTCTAATTCATAACCACTAGCCATTTTTTTCCCCATTTCCACATCGATGTTCATCCATATGAATACACCTATAAAACAAAGTATTACAATGACAAAGTGCTTCATGGATAATTTCCTTCCTTCACATACAGTTTTCCTATATCTTTCCTTTTTTAAAACATTATCATACAAGAAAATATATCATTGCATGATATATGTCCATATCAAACAAGAGTTCATTTGCATATTGTATGTTGTATCTTAAAATAAAAGGAGGAAATAACAATGGGCTTCGCACATGGTAATGGATTTGCGCTACTAGTCGTATTATTTATCCTCTTAATTATCGTCGGTGCTGCTTGCTTCTGCTAAGCAGTTATTGTAATACGATATGGGGATGAAAAAACTATAAAAGCGGACACCTATTTTTAGGTGTCCGCTTTGCATTTCAAAAAATCCCTTAGCCTATTACAAAAATAGTACCACTAGGAAAGTATTTCTCATCAAAAAGTTAACAGTGTAGCTACCTTCTTACTCTCCGCCTTACGAATGTGACGCTGTTCTGCACGTAACACAGCAATTCGATGTAATTCTTTCTCCTCTTCTGTCTCAGGGATAACACGCGGTACAGGAACTGGATTATTCTGCTTACTAAGCGCAACAAAAGTAACGAATGAAGTTGCCGCTACACGTTTTTCACCTGAAATTAAATCTTCTGCTACTACTTTCACAAATATCTCCATAGAAGTTCTTCCCGTCCAAATTACGAAAGATTCATAACTAACACAATCTGAAGAACGTACTGGATGTAAGAAATCTACCCAATCCATAGACGCTGTGACACATTCCATTCTCGAGTGTCTCGTTGCTGAAATTGAAGCAACCATATCCATCTCCGCCAATATCTTTCCACCAAATAGCGTGTTATGATCATTTAAATCCGTTGGAAATACTCGACTCGTTTTAAACACTCTTGATTCATTAGCTGTTTTACCCTTTACTTCAGTCATTGTTATCACCCCTTTAATTATTTATCCCTAATATCCCAATATATACTACACCTCATGAACTACACGTTTAATATTAACAATTTTTAGAACTTTTAGTCCACAAAAAAGAACCGATGTTATCAATCGGCTCCTCTAAATACATATTGTTCTTTCGGCTGTTCAACTTTATTCCATTTCGTTACTTCTAACACTGGAATATTCGCATGAAACGGCTGATAAAATTCAGTTGAAATTTCTCCCTCTACCTGAATCCAATCATCATTTTTCCACTCTACACCTTCTGGTTTTTTAACTAACATACCATATACACCCGAATCCGCAACACAATGTATAATGCCGAAACGGAATAAGAAATATTGTTCCTTTTTAGAAGAATCATCTCGGAAAACAAATCCTTTATAAGACAGGGTTTTACCAGTAAATTCACCAGGATAATTATAAATTGTCTCCATACCCTTTAAGAAATCTTCATCTTTTAAAGTGATATTGTCTTTCGTAACAAATTCTTTCTTCCCTTTTTCCATTACACCACGATATCCTTCTTTCCCGTAATAAATACTCGTGTCCGGTCTTAAAAATTGTCTTGTCATAAATGGATCTTTACTTTCTGCTTGTGCAACAGGAAAGTGAAACCCCTTCGTCTTAACAATGTCCGAATCTAATGTTGCAATCGGGAAAAATAATCCCGAAATAATCGGAAAACAGAACAGAGTATAAGAAAACGTTCGTTTCCACCATGTATTTTCATCTTTCGAATGATCATGCCCACAATGACTATGATCACAACTACAATCATGTTTCTCTTTTTCCTTTTGGTGCTCTTTTTGGAAAACGATAATAATTTGTACAATCGTTAAGAAACCTAAAATAATAGCTGCCGTTTTTGATAAATAGGCGTACTTCATATTTATATACTTCGTAATGTTACCGGAAATATGAAGCTGTCCAATTAAAA
>NZ_JBFTMA010000419.1:0-3812 GCF_056396725.1 Bacillus sp. 05T31 | reverse complement strand
GTACGTACTTTAAAGTGCTATAGGAACCTTAAAGTACCTTTGGAGGTGTTATATGAATCAAAATGATAATTGCCCAATCGCAACGACACTCGACGTGATCGGTGGAAAATGGAAAATTCATATTTTATGTGTTTTGGCGGATGGAAAAATGCGAACAAATGAAATAAAACGAGAAATTCCAAACATTACACAAAAAGTTCTCACACAGCAACTTCGGCAACTTGAGGCTGATGGGATTATCCATCGTACTGTATATCAAGAAGTACCACCAAAGGTTGAGTACACAATAAGCGAACATGGAAAATCTTTAATGCAAATTATGGATGAACTATTTGAATGGGGAAAAGACCATCAAATGAAAAGATTACATGACTAGAAAAGTACTATAAATTTCGTTTAATTCTCTACGTTCATATTTCGTGTTTTTATAAAGTTTATTTTTATTTTCTTTAGGCTAACTTGTTTTCTTAGATTGATGGACGTGACTCCACATCCATCAATCTAAAAAGATATAATTAGAAAAATGAAATTCCTATAAAGTTTCGCATATAAACACTGCTCCCCCTCATTAAACGCTCGCCCTATTTTTTCGAATTTCAATTGTATGTAAGCTATAAAGGAGCACCCCTAAACTGAGAATTTTTTCATTATTAGACGCATTAGAACCTAATTTAATAGTAGGTACATTTAAGCCCATGAACCTTTCACTCCATTCTATAGACATATATCCTTGCTTACCGATTGCTAATATACGCCCATCTATTGTACTAAGAGTACTTTGAATAAAATCAAACTCTACTTCTATATCGGACAATTTTGTAGCCTTATCAGTCAGCAAAGTACCACGTATCATAGTAAATCCTTGTATCATTTTTTCTTTAAACATACCAATCTGATTATAATTCGAATCATAGATTACCCAATCATATCCGTCCACTTCAGTATGAAAATATGCTAGAATTTTCCCGCTACTCGTTTCTAATGCATATACATCTTTATTATGTAAAAAAGGTATTACTGAAAAAAGAATGTTAGATGAAACTATCTTTGTTCCTGCAACATATCCGCCATCAGGATGATATAAACCATATTGCTTGTTCCGCTTAGGTAATTCTAATACGACAAAAGTCTCCACATCCCAAAACGTCATATTACTTTTCACCGTATTCTTTTGTATCAAATTCCCTTTTCTTAACTGCCAAAATCCAATTCCAAAAAAGATAGAAGAAGCGATAACAAAAAAGATAATCTGCCCCCAATTAATATATCCCCAATCGTCATATACAGTGCATAAAGCGAGAATAAAAATACCCGCTCCAATTAACAGCTTAAACTTCCCTTTTCGCTTATAGTAATCAAATAATTCCATTTCTATATCTTCACCCCTTACYTCTGTTCTCTAACTATTAATATATCAAAAACATAGAATGCTCTCTATCCAAAAGTATGAGTTTCTCTACCTAGGTTATTTGTTACTCTTCATAATTATCAACTAAATAAATTTTGTTGCTGTCAATTGAGTTTTCATAAAATTTGTACATAAAGAACAGATAACTTAGCGAACATAAAAGCCTTTTACCAACAAACTAAGATGAAATGTTATAATATATGTAAAAGTCAATTTTTTTTGAAATTACGTAAAGTGATGTTCAAGATTATTAGTATGTTAGAAATTCCAAATAATTATAACGTCACCCGTTCAAATATTAATAGAGGTGAAATCATTGAAGAATCAATATATAGAAACACTTGTCGAAATCATGTTAAAGCATATACCCAATACAGCTGAAAAATCGATGTTATTTGCATTTTACAATGGGGTTGTCACGACGTATAGTTACTTTCATTATGAATCTATGGAAGTATTTGAACATGGCTCAGAAGGGCTTCCATCTAATGAAATTATGGACAATATTCAAAGAGTACGTCATACTGGGGAATCAAACTGGACTGCATTTGTTTTAACTGTCAAAACAAATGGTTTATATGAAGTTGATTATTATGATGATTTAAATCCTACTTTAGAGTGCAGTTCTGCACTACTTTTGCTTGCATACAGCCATTATCATATTGAACCAACCTCTGATTTTGGTAAATCACAACTACAAAGCGCTATTAAAGCAGAAAGTTTTAAGAATACGTTAAACTACGCGTGTATGAGGAATGACATAGAAACAGTTAAAGAAAAGTTAGTAAACATTAAATTATCTACATTAAATAAAAAAGGACTTGATAGAAAAACGCCACTTCACATTGCTTGTTTAAATGACAACATTGATATAGTTACATTACTAGTGGAAGCAGGAGCAAATCTGAAGATTAAATATCATGGAGAAACACCTTTTTCCCTATCATGCGGAAAAGGTAACGTAGAAATTATTAAATACTTAATTTCTAGAGGTGAAAATGCAAATGAAATAATGGTCGGAAAAGTCACTCCTCTTCATTTAATTAGTAAGTCTGGTAATCAAGAAATTGTTCATTATATTTTAGAGCGTATTAAAAATATAAATGCGGTGACAAGCAGAAAAAGTTCAGCTCTCCACTACGCAGTGGATGATAACAATCTTGAAGCAGCAAAGGTTTTAATAGACAACAGTATTGATATGGAATTACTAGAAGAATACAAAAGGAGTGCATTAAGTCTTGCTTGCGACCGCAATAAACCAGAGATGGTAGCGCTGTTGTTAGAAAATGGAGCTAATATCCATAGTACAGGACAAGGAAAGGTTACACCGTTACATAGTGCATGTGAACGAGGCTTTATTGAAGTGGTTCGAGTGTTACTACATCATCAACCGAACTTACATGCGAAAGCAACATTATACAGTATGCCAAAGAATCAAAAATTAATAGAAACCCCCATAGAAACCGCTAAACGCCTTGGATACGATGAGATAGTCGACCTTTTGAGTTCAAACTTATGAGAAAGAATGAAAACGAAAGCAACATTTTTATATTTTAGAGTTAATACCATATCACTATCAAACTAATAAAAAAGATACTCCTTAAAAGTAAAAAACGCTATTCTCTCTGTAAATACGTAGGAAAGAATAGCACTTTTTATTTTGAAATAGAAGTCAGCATTTAAACTAAACATGCTAATATTGATTTTGTRCGATTRTCWGTTACYTCATAATAAATTTCTAACCCTTTCCGAGTACCTGTAACGACCTTTGTAGCTTTTAGTTTAGATAAATGTTGACTAATTGTACTTTGAGGCATTTGTAATGTTTCATACATTGTCGTTACGTTAATAGGACCTTTTGCAAGCATTATTTTTACTAATGATAAACGGACAGGATGTGCTAATACCTTCAATACTTCAGTGATTTCTTCATACATTTCTTTCATATTTTTTCTCCCCTTTTATATAAACATTAATGATATCCATATATATAATTCGAAAGGATATACGATTTTATGTCCGTCATTTTAAAAAAATGTTAAAAAATATCTTCAGATGGAAGGAATCTCCCCTCCGTTCAATATTCTATAGATTTTTCTTTCACTAAATATTATGTGGTAGGAGCTTTCCTTACTGAGACCCTCTGCCATTGTTCTCTTGCTGATGTCCATTATTCCCTTGGGACCCTCTACCGTTGTTCTCTTGCTGATTCCCATTATTTCCTTGGGACCCTCTGCCGTTGTTCCCTTGCTGATTCCCATTATTCCCTTGCGATTCTCTTCCGTTGTTCCCTTGCCCATTCCCATTATTCCCTTGCGATTCTCTTCCGTTGTTCCCTTGCCCATTCCCATTATTCCCTTGCGATTCTCTTCCGTTGTTCCCTTGCCCATTCCCATTATTCCCT
>NZ_JBFTMA010000418.1:0-6083 GCF_056396725.1 Bacillus sp. 05T31 | reverse complement strand
CACCAAGTGATGGATCTAATCCTGGTTGTGGAACATTATTGATAGTTACGGAATTTTGAATAAATGAAGCTCCTGCACCAAGTCCATCCGTTAAAACATTTGCACTAGCAGGGATATTTCCTGTGTTCGTAACTGCAATCGTATAAGTAACGATATCACCAATTGCAGCTGTCGGTGTATTCACTGATTTAGTAGCGACGATCGTAGCGTTATTAATTTGAGTTGTTATTACGTTACTTACCGTATTGAAGGATGCTGGAGGTAATTTAGGATTTACAATATATTGATACGTTGTATTACTTTGGTTCGGGATTGGATTTGGGCTAGGGATGGAATTTACTTTTATTTGAAATGAGATTGTAGTATTTGCATTCGGATTGATTGGATCAATTGCAATTCCGTTTGCTGGATTTACATTAGGGAGTGTATTCCCATTTACTGTTACACTATTAGGAATAAACGATGTCCCGTTTGGAATTACATCTGTAAATATTACATTTGATGCAAGTGTGTTCCCACTATTCGTTAAAGTAGTCGTGTACGTAATAATATCATTTACGTTAGCAAACTGTTTATCTGCAGATTTTGTAGCGGCAATTGAGGCGTTATTAATAGTTGTCTGTACCGTGTTAGAAGCCACCATCTGCATTACAGCTGGTTTGGATGGATCGTACGTATATTGGAATGTTGTGCCTGATTGATTTGTAATCGGATTTACAGCAGGGATATTTGGTACAAAAACCTGGAATGAAACGGTACGTGATGAATTCGCCCCGATCGTACCGATCAAAATACCGTTAGCAGGATTTGCATTTGCTATAGGAACATTGTTAATCGTTACAGTATTAGGAATGAACAGGGTACCCGCTGGAATGATATCTGTAAACGTTACATTAGAAGCAGGGATATTACCGTTATTTGTTAAAATAGTCGCATATAATATGACATCACCAACATCAGCGAAATTTGTGCTCGTTAGTTTTGTAGCAACAATATTAGCAGTATTAATTTGTGTAGTTACTATATTGCTAGTAGCGTTTCTAACAACAGCAGGTAAACTTGGATCAGCGATAAAGCTATATTGAAGTGCAGCGCTGTTTTGAACTGGATTTGGTGAAGGTATTCCATTTGCACTAATTTGGAAGACAATTGTTGTAATTCCACCTGCTGGAATTGTACCAACTTGAAGACCGGTACTTGGATCTGCGCCTAGCTGTAAAGCACCACCTATAAAAATACTATTCGGTATGAGAGTAGTGCCAGGAGGCAGTATGTCGGTAACGACTACATTRTTTGCTGKAGTATTKCCCAGGTTAGCTAAGGCAATTGTATATGTGATTGGTTGCCCGACATCRGCRATAGTTAAATCTACYTGYTTGACAATAAYTACATTTGCTAARTTAATTTGTGTACTTACAGTGTTACTTAAAGATGTTTCTATAGTTGGTGGATCGCCCGGATTTAAAATAAAGCTATACTGTGTACTAGACGAATTGATTGTTGGGTTTTGTGCTGGTAAAGAGATAACAGTTACTTGATAAGAGACGGTAAGTGAGCCGTTAGCAGGAATGGAGGGTAGCGGAACACCGATATTTGGATCTGCGTTATTTTGGAGCACACCATTAATAAGGAAAGTGTTTGGGATAAAGGTAGTGCCATCTGGATTTGTATCTACGAAAGTTGGACTATCAGCAGAAACACTTCCTGCATTCGTTAAGCTAACAGTATAAGTTAATATATCCCCAACGGTAGCGAACGCTCGATCCACTGTTTTTGTCGAAATGACATTTGCGTCATTTACTTGAGTAAATGTAGTAGTGGAAGTTGTATTTGTACTTACAGGTGAAGCGTTTGGATCAACAATAAAGTTATAGGAAATGGAAGCGCTATTTGAAATAGGGTTAGGATTTGGAATGCTAGTTATTAATACTTGGAATGAAGCTGTAATTGTTGTGCTAGCATTGATACTACCAATATTGATGCTAGTTGGTGTAACGCCCGGCTGAGTAACACCGTTAATCATAACACTGTTTGGTACAAAGGCAGTACCATTCGCAATAGAATCAGATAGTAATACATTGTTCGCAGCAACGTTTCCATCGTTTGTAAGAGCAAAGGTGTAAGTTAATACATCTCCAACTTCCGCAAACGTTTGACTTACAGATTTATTAGCATGAAGATTTGCTAGTCTAATTGTTGATGTAACAGAATTAGAATTTGCAGTTTTTGAAGTTGGTGGCAGGCTTGGATTTACAGTGTAAATATAAGAGGCGAAAGCGTTATTAATGATAGGGTTTTGTGCAGTAATATTGATGACTGTTACTCGGAAGGATAAGGTGAAAGTAGCTCCGCCAGGAATTGTRCCGATAGGTAARGCAAYRAGAGAATYTACATTTTGCAAAACKCCGTTKAGCGTTACAGWACCTRRWGTYAATATCGTTCCATTTGGAAGTGGATCTGTTAGTTGAACGTTATTGGCGGCCGTATTTCCACTGTTTGTAATAAGGATTGTATAACTTATCGTTTCGCCAATTGTRGCAAATTGTTTATTTGTMGAYTTTGTTAATGTTAAATTCGCATTGTTAATTTGAGTRGTAACGACGTTAGAAGMRATGTTTTTCRTAAYGGGTGATTGRCTAGGGTTRACRGTRTACTGATAAGAAGCGCTTGATCCGTTAGATACGGCATTTGACACGGGTATTGTGTTTACTACTACTTGAAATGAAACACTTTTGGTTGTGCCAGTTGGGATGGATCCTATGTTCACACCATTAGCGGGATTAGCGCCAACTTGTGTCGAGCCATCTATTGTTAAACTGTTTAGGACAAAAGTTGTTCCTGTAGGAATGACATCTGTAAAAATAACATTGTTCGCATTCGTATTACCTGTACCTGTAAAGGCAACAGTGTAAGTCAGTGTATCGCCAATATCTGCATAGTTTTTATCTACTGCTTTCGTCATTGTTACAGTAGCATTATTCACTTGCGTGGAGACAATATTCGTCGTGTCAGTCCCGCTTACTGCCGGCTGGTTTGGTACAGGAATGTATTGATATGTTGTTGTACCACTATTTAATATTGGATTTGTTTGTGGGATAGAAGGAACGAATACTTGAAAGGAAATAGTAGTAGTATAATTTGCAGCAATAGATCCAATTGATATACCATTAGCGGGATTTGCTCCCCCTTGAGTAACCCCGTTAACAGTTACACTCCCTGGAATGAAAGTAGTCCCGCTAGGAATCGGATCTGTATATATAACATTAGTTGCAGCGATATTTCCTATATTAGCTAAGGCAATACTGTAAGTTAAYGTTTCACCAATATCGGTAAAAAGTTTGTTAACTGATTTTGTGCCATTAATATCTGCGAGGTTAATTTGTGTTCCTGCAGAGTTACTTGTTGCAAGACCGTTAAAAGTCGTTCCTCCGGCAATCGGTGTATATTGAAATGTAATATTCGCAGTGTTAGAGATAGGATTTTGACTTGGAAGAGAAACGACAGTCGCTTGGAAAGCTACTGTACGAGAAGAGCCATTATTAATTGTCCCCAGAGATATACCGGCGACCGGATTTGCGTTTGTTTGTGGTACGTTATCTATCGTTACGCTTCCAGGTATAAAGGAAGTACCGTTAGGGAGAACATCTGTAAAAGTAACGTTATTTGCAGGAAGAAGCCCGGTGTTACCCGTTAGTAGTTAAACGAATTGCGGCAGATACTTGGGAATTTGTTAAATAAGAAGAAATATCAATGGAAGTAATGTCCCATCCTTGTCTTCCAGCGGAGATATTTGTACTTGTAGAGGCACTCTGGTTTCGCGTTCCAAATGTACCAGTTGTATCTAAGTTCCCTGCAGCATTATTAATTTGAGAACCGAAGAAATTATTAACAGCATTATTTGGCCCAGATAATGCATTTAATGAACTGAAATTTGGTCCAAATAAAGCTTGATCCCCAGTTAAATCAGCATCCCCTTCAGTAGAACTTATAAATAATCGCCCGCTTACAGGTCCTCCGGCAGGTGTTAAAAACCCTGAGACAGATACATCTGCACTACCAGTTTCTACAGAAACACGGTTACCAGCTACGTAAATTGTTAAATTTCTTGCGGGTAAGGAACCGTTTTGATAAGCGACAATGAGCGTCCATCCAGAAGAATTGATAGCTCCGTTAGAAGCATCTAAAGGATCAACAAGTCCAGGGACAGAGCCGGTTGTATAAGAGCCAGATCCTCCAGCTTGAACGAGGGATGTTACATCTGCTGAACGTGTATAAAATCCAAATGTGACAGATCCAGAAACGAATGTTTGATTTGAAGCTGTAACAGCCGAAGGGGTAATTGAGTATGTTGCCACAGGAGTTGTAAAAGAAACTGGGTTTCCTAATACACTTGTAATATTTTGATCACGAGATAAGTAGTTGCCACCCCAAACAAGTTCTGCGTAAAGAATAGTACTACCAGCAGGGATATTTAAAAGAGCGGTAGAACTATTTTGTGTATAGTTTAATGTTGTACCAGTAGGAAAAGTAGGTACTTGTAAAGCAGTATTCGTAGTTGCGAATGCACCAATTGCCCCGATTGTACCAGCACGGTTTAGATTACTAATTTTACTTAAGCCTAAAGTATTTCCTGTAATAGCGAGTGCGCCGTTAGTGGTGGTAGAAAATCGATTCGTAATGGGCATGTTGTCACCTCATTTACAATATAGTCTTGGTCAAAATAGGATATGTGTGTTCCATATAAAGGGAAACATGTACAAGTTGATTCGTGAAGAATAGTTAAAACGTCTAAAGAAGGAGATGGGGAATGATTGAAKTGGARATTAGRGTGGAGCGTCTTAGTAGAGAAAAAAAAGAGGATATTGTTGCATTATCTTCCTATATTGGCTGGGATTATAACAGAGAAGAAATTGAAACAATTTTTAATTCGGGTATAGTATATGGTGTAGTAAATGAGAGAGAAGAGCTTATTGCTAGCGCAGCAATTATACTATACGGGGAGACATTAGCCTCAATTGGAATGGTAATTGTACATCCAGATTATAAAGGAAGAGGGATTGGAAAGATAATAACGGATTTATGTGTTAAAAGCGTATTAACTCAAACCCCCATTATGCTTATTGCCACGGATGAGGGGAAAATTTTATATGAAAAACTAGGATTCAGGGCTGTTAGTTATGTTTCTAAATACATATGTAACTCGTACAATGCGAATTACCATTGTGTAGGAAATGAAGAGTATATTGTGAATTATGAAGAACGTGATTTAGAAGAAATAATACAAATAGATAAAGATGCATTTGGAACAAATAGAGAAGAGTTTTTAAAGTATCGAATTATTCAAAGTGAACAATGTATTGTTACAAAGGATGCACAACAAAATGTATTAGGTTACGGTTTAAGTATACAAACGCCAGAAAATAAAATAATAGGGCCGGTCGTTGCTAAAAATGATGCGATGGCAATGAGAATGGTACATTATTTAGCAAGAGAGCATCATGGTAAATTAAGAATTGATGTACCAGAAGGAAAGAAAGGTTTCATGAAAGAATTAGAGATTACTGGTTTTCAAAAGGTTAATACCCCACCAATTATGATAAAAAATAGTGATCAATTTTTGAAAAGAAATGGAGAACTGTACAGTATTGCAGCGCAAATTTTTGGATAAAAAAGAATCCTTTTGTGAAAAGGATTCTTTTTCGTTAATCACGATATTGGTCGTGAGTTGGCTGAAAGAGATCTTCCTCGATATCTCTCACCATAGAAAAATGATCAACATTATAATGWCCRTGTAGAGTTTTATTATGATGACCAATAATTTGCTCTGCAGACAATACGTCAGAATCAGTTGTGGAATGACCATTTTTAATTAATGTAACGTCAAATCCTTGTACAGTAGCTGTTCTAACTGCGGTGTCAATGCAATGTTCTGTTTTACATCCACCTATAACAATATGATTAATTTTTTCTTCTTTTAAAAGTTCAAGTAAAGAAGTGCCATAGAATGAGTTTGTTGCTGCTTTATTAATAAGGATTGCAGACTGAGGTACTTTAATTTGATTATGTACTTCAAATCCTACACC
>NZ_JBFTMA010000417.1:0-3820 GCF_056396725.1 Bacillus sp. 05T31 | reverse complement strand
CGGTTATATCTTCGAACTCAGAAGAGCATATTCGGGCATTTTTACACAATAATGATATAGAAAATATTGAAGAAGTGTATTGTTCTAAAAATTTGTTTGGTAAAGATAAAATGATAAAAAGATTTTTAAAGTCGAAAAAGTTAACAGAGCAAGATATGTTGTATGTCGGTGATGAACAACGTGATATTGCAGCTTGTAAAAAAGCTGGTGTGAATGTCATTTGGGTTTCGTGGGGGTATGATGTCATTGAAACAGTAAAAAAAGATGCACCGGATTATATGGTCAATACGCCAATGGAAATTGTGCGAGTAGTACAGGAGTCGCATTCTTAATATGAATACACAT
Organism: Bacillus sp. 05T31; assembly: GCF_056396725.1. Taxonomy (NCBI): domain Bacteria; kingdom Bacillati; phylum Bacillota; class Bacilli; order Caryophanales; family Bacillaceae; genus Bacillus; species Bacillus sp. 05T31. The sequence goes on along the minus strand of NZ_JBFTMA010000417.1, from coordinate 3,475 downwards.
CGAGTTGATATTCATCATATCGAATTTTGGGTAGCGAATTTAGAGGAATCCATTTCTTTTTACGATACATTGTTTTCAATAATTGGATGGAGAAAGTTAAATGAAGTAGCATATAGTACAGGAGAAAGTGAAATATATTTTAAAGAAGTAAACGAGGGAATTGTAAGAACTTTAGGACCGTTACGAAGCTAGTCATAGAGGAGTAGTTGATGAGGTAGCACAGAATTGCTTACTGGTACTGAGATGAAGATCATAGTGGCCTTATTGAAATGAATCATTATTCAGGTGATTACTATACAATCGACTTTTATGACCCGAATGGATTTATAGTAGAAGTTGCGTATACACCGAATGCAGAAATGTAAGGGGAATAGAAATGAAGACAATTACAACGTGGAAAAACAATATAGAAATAGTAAAAGATGCCGCAAACATTGAAGAAATCTCTAAAGGTTTCTCTCCTGATAAAAAATATATCATTACGACTACTGAAGATGAAAAGTATTTGTTACGGACAGGCGATATAAAAGAGTATGAAAGAAAGAAAATAGAGTTTCAAATTTTAAATGAAATGCAAGGAAGAAACGTGCAAGTACAAAGACCAATTGAACTTAGCATATTGGARGAAGAAGGTTTATGYTATAGTRTTTTTTCATATTTAGAGGGGGAAGATGCGAAAAAGCTGTTGCCTACATATACGCCAAAAGAACAATATGAAATTGGTATAGAGGCAGGAAAAGATTTAGCAAAAATGCATATATATGAAGCGCCAAAAGAAATACATCCTTGGTATGAAAGGGCGATGAAGAAACATTACAAGTATTTAGAAGCATACAAAACATGCGGTATTAAAATTAAAAATGATAATCAAATTATTAAATTTATTGATGAAAATGCAAAATATTTAAAGAACCGCCCAAATCGATTTCAACACGATGATTTTCATTTAGAAAATATAATTGTGCGGGATGGGAAATATGTAGGTGTTATTGATTTTAATGGATATGATTGGGGCGATCCACTGCATGATTTCGTAAAGATTGCACTATTTGCAAGAGATATTAGTATCCCGTATTCCATCGGACAAATTACGGGATATTATAACGGGAAAATACCGGAGGAGTTTTGGAGATTATATGCGGTATACGTTGGGATGACGGTTTTCTCTTCAGTTGTTTGGTGCTTGCGAGCAGCACCGCATATGTTGGAGGATACGTTAGAGCGTCTTCATATTGTATTGAAAGATCATAAAAACTTTGAATTATCAAAGCCAATCTGGTTTGATAGTGAAATGATGAATAGAAAATAAGGATAGCAGGTGGGAGATCTCACACCTGCTATTTGTAAATAACTCATGAGATAATCTCTTTACATACTATATATGTAGTTTTTTTATGAGGGAATGATAAACTTGAAGTTTACTTTATAATATAAAAAGGGGGTGGATTATTGAAAATCAGGCAAGGCAAATATGAAGAAATAAAATTACGCGATAGAATTCCAGGAATGGTTGAATATATATAGGATACAATGTTACCTACTGGTTTTCACTATTCTATTCCTCCTCACTGGCATAGAAGTATTGAAATTAGCCTAGTCGTATATGGAGAGGTTTTCTTGTATGTGAATGGGCAAAAAAAGAAAGTATCCGCTGGCGAATTTATTTTTGTGAATAGTGGCGATGTTCATGAATTCGAAAAAGTTGAAAATACAAGTTGTGCAGTAATGATGTTAATTATTTCTTATGAATTTCTTAAAGAGGTAAATGGAGATTTTGATAAATATAGATTTAATATAAAAGAATCAGTTGTTCAGAAAACTAACCTCCAGCAAATATTTTATGAATTAAAGGAGTTAGTCGCAAATTCTGATGATTTAAGTTACATAAAAATTAATAGTTTAATTTATGAAATTGTTTATATTCTATTGCGATATTGCAAAGCTGGAGAGAGTATAGACAATAATTATCAACTTGGAAATAAACAGAAAGAAATGATTACGCATATTTATAAACATTATGATGAAGAACTTAAACTGAAAGATGTAGCTAAACATTTTTTTGTAAGTGAAGAACATTTTTCTCGTATGTTCAAAAAATCGTTCGGATCAAATTTCACCTCTTTTTTAACGAGATACAGGCTCTATAAAGCTTATGAAGATATAATTAATAGTACAAATTCTATACAAGATATAGCAGTAAAACAAGGATTTCCAAATGCAAAATCATTTATTTCACAGTTTAAAGAAAAATATGGATATACACCATTACAGTATAGGAAAAATATCATATCAAAAAATGACAATAATCGAATCAAATATGAACAACAATAAAAATACGTTCCATGGTACATTTTGTACATGGAACGTATTTTTATTTAGTAAACGGGAAGTTATATAATCCTGAATAATGAAAGCGTTTGAATTTAGAGGGGAGAAATATTAGATGACTAGAAAATATGACTTAGACTTATTAGAAAAAATGCAAGAAAAACAAGAAATCATTAATGTACAGGGGGCGAAAGTTTTAGTAAAAAACATACCAGATTGTGATGAAAAAGGAGCGGTGGATCCACGTCTTTATAAGGACACGAAGGTTCAAATGAATGTAATGAGGTTTATGCCTAAAAATATGATGAAAATGGACGCTTCTGAAAAATCGGTAAGGAATATGCGAAAACAATTTAATGGAATTAAGAGTGTTCCAATTGTCACTAAAGACTTTAATATTACGCATAAAACAGTGAAAGCGGAAGATGGATATGATATTCCGATAAGAATTTATAACAGTGTTTCTAAACAAGAGAATGCGCCAGTTTTATACTTTATTCATGGTGGTRGATTTATGGCAGGATCACCAGATGTAGTAGAAGAACTTGTGAAATTGATAGTAGAAAAAACAGATATACTAGCCGTTTCTGTGGATTATCGATTAGCTCCGGAAAATCCTTTTCCAACTGGGCATACAGATTGCTACACTACTTTAAAGTGGATTTATGAAAATGCTGATACATTAGGCGGGGATAAGAATAATATCTTTGTGGCAGGTGATAGTGCAGGAGGGAACTTAACACAGTATTGTACAACTAAAGATATGGAAGATGGTAGGAARTACGTGAAGGGACAGTTGCTTCTGTATCCTACACTTAATATGTGTGACTATGAAGATGAATTTTATTCTTGGAGTATAGATAAATATGAAATTGCTCCTAAGTATAAAAAAGGATTAGAAAAAATGCTTAATATAATGCATTCAATGGTTGGAGGTATGTCAGAAGTACTTGGTACGAAAGAAATTCATTCTAAGTATTTAAGTCCATATGTGGATGTATCCTCAGACTATCCAAGTACATTTATTACGGTAGGAGAGCATGATTTTTTAATGATAGAATGTTTAGCGTATGCAGCTAAATTGACTAAAAAAGGAGTGGATACTGAAACAGTCCTTTATCGTGGTTTAGGGCACGCTTATGGAGAT
>NZ_JBFTMA010000416.1:0-4995 GCF_056396725.1 Bacillus sp. 05T31 | reverse complement strand
GGTTGGCAAAACAAAAGTAGAAGGAACGAAAACATGGAAAGACGATAACGCGAAAGATCGTCCGGAAATGATTAAAGTAGACCTACTACAAAATGGTACAGTGATTGCGACGCAAGAAGTAAGCAAAGCAACAGGCTGGAAATACGAATTCAAAGATTTAGCGGCATACGATGCCGAAGGTAAGGCATATAAGTATGAAGTAAAAGAACAAGCRGTAGACGGATATCAAACAGAAGTAAAAGGTAATGACATTACAAATACAAAAGTAGGTCAAACAAAAGTAGAAGGAACAAAAACGTGGAACGATAACAATTCACCGGATCGTCCGACGATGATTAAAGTAGACTTACTACAAAATGGTAAAGTAGTAGACACAAAAGAAGTAACAGCAGAAACAAAYTGGAAGTACACGTTTGAAAAACTACAAGCATACGATACAAAMGGAGTAGCGTACAAGTATGAAGTGAAAGAACAACCAGTAGCTGGATATCAAACAGAAGTAAAAGGTWATGACATCACGAATACAAAAGTGGGYGAAACGAAAGTAGAAGGAACAAAGGCTTGGAACGATAACAACGCAACAGATCGTCCAAGCACAATCAAAGTAGACTTACTACAAAACGGTCAAGTAATTGACACGAAAGAAGTAASWRMAGMAACAAAYTGGAAGTACACGTTTGAAAAMCTRCAAGCATACGATACAAAMGGAGTAGCGTACAAGTATGAAGTGAAAGAACAACCAGTAGCGGGATATCAATCCGAAGTAAAAGGATATGACATCACGAATACAAAAATCAAGGACGAACCAGGTGTAGATCCAAAAGATCCAAGCACAGATCCAAAAGATCCARGYACAGATCCAAATACAAATACAGACAAAAATAGCGATTCAAAAGTTCCACCTACTACAGAAAATGATAAGCCAACATTACTTCCTAACACAGGAGGAACATCAGCAGAAATGATTTCAATTCTTGGCGGTATGGTATTGTTCCTTTTAGGTGGAATTCTATTTGCTCGTCAGCGAATAAAATAATAAAAAAGCTTTAGATTATTGATTAAACCGTAATCTGGGTRGCAGACAAGTTGAAAAATTACTATTGATATTACGCCCTTTAGGTAAGTATTCAAAAAACTTCACGATAAAGTGAAGGTAAGAATGCAACCTGAAGGGTTTTTTTTATAGAAAAAGAGAACAGTTTCAAGTTGGACTCAATCAGCGGCCCAATAATATGGTCAGCTTTCATAGAGATAAGCGGCTCTAAAGTAATAACGAAATCGCTTTCAATAAGTCTATTATCCATTGGACCATAAGCTTAGAATGTGGTGTGGTATCTCATGTGATTTAAGATCAATGACCATGTTCCGTTAAGTTTTGGATGAATACATAGCCATTTTTATGGCTAATTTAGAAATAGCATTTTGTAAAGCTTTGTTCGTGAGTAGCTGCATCAGCGTTTGTTTCAGGAATAAAAGCATTAGTTCCTAAAATAACTGTTAAATCTAACACAACTGCAAGAATAATTTTTTCATAGTAGAAAGCCTTCTTTATTAGATGTAATTACTATTATTACAATTTTTATTCTACATGGTAATACCATTCAATAATACAATTACATCAATATATTACGTTTTATATTATACATGATAAATCGTATAATTAATATACTTTAATTGATGTATTAAGATTTTTTTCGGGTAATAACGCCATGTAATAGATATGCTTTTATACATATTTATTTTTCCTTCATAAAAAGCCACCGATTAGTCGGTGGCTTGAAATAGTATTAAGCAACTTTTTGCCCTGTTTGAGTAACAGGTTTTTGAAGAGTGTTATAAACACCAGTTCCGATAACTTCCAATGCCATTTTCATACGTTCTGGTGAAATGTTCTCAAATACGTTATCTTGAGGCGTGTGATATACTTTTTCGATATGATAGATTAATGGATTCCAACTATCGACGCCCATCCAAATAAATAGTGCAGAAGGGATACCCACTTCAGCAAATGGTACGTGATCACTAGAGCCAAATTTTCCTTGAAGAACGAGATTATTATTTAATTGTTTACCTGCTTGTAAGGCAGCATCTGTTACAAGATTTGTTGAGCCATCAGGAGTCATTACATATAAATTCTTTGCTTTATCATAATTTGTTGCAACCATGTCTGCGTTAAAGACACCTAAAATTCGATCACGTTCCTTTTGGGACAGACTATTAACATAATAATCAGAGCCAAGTAGGCCAGTTTCCTCAGAACCAAAAGCAATAAAACGAATTTCTTTATCAGTTTCTACATTTTGAAAAGCACGAGCCAGTTCTAATACTAATCCTGTACCAGAAGCATTATCATTTGCCCCAGGTGCTCCAACGACACTATCGTAGTGTGAACTTACAACGACGGCCTTTTCATTACCTGTACTATTTTTTGGTTTCTTTTTTGCGATGACATTTAAGGATGTTAAATTAGATTCATGTCTCGCTTTTAGGGAAAGAATTGTTGTCTCTTTTTTAGCGATTTCTTCTTTAAATGCATTTCCTTGAGCATAAGCAAGACCGAAGACAGGGATAGACTGTTTTTTAGTTAAGCGAGGATTGAAAGTTTGTCCATAGTTTCCACGACCTCCAATTAAACTGTATAAAAGAACACCTTTTGCCCCTTTACTAACAGCATTYTCAACTTGYTTATTATAATCYGCTACTGTTGCACCYCKTTCGAATAAAACAATTTTTCCGYTWACCTCATTYGGAATATCGTCCAATTTTGTACCACCTTGAACAAAGATAAGCGGAGCTGTAACAGCTTCTGTAGAAATTAGTGAATTTGGAGCAGCACCAGCTTGCCAATTACGYTTTGTSCCTAATGGTGATTCGATAAATCCAACGTATTGATCCGGYACTTGAAAGGGCTGATAYTCTACTTCATATCCCATTGATTTAAGCTSCATACCAACATAGCGAGAAGCCCATTCTTCTGATTTTGTACCACCTGGACGGGGACCGATTGTTTCGGATAAGAAACGGATATGCTCGATGGCGCGGTTTGCATCAACTTGTTTTGTAATAGGTGGAGTCTGTGTAATTTCTGACGTGGAATCAGCTTTTGCTTGTCCGATTGGAGCTAAGCTAACGGCGAGTGATACAGCAAGCAAGGAGCTTACTATTTTTTGTTTCAGTGATTTTCTCATTTTTTCCTCTCCCATTCTTCTATTCTCTCTGACTGACAAAAGAAGACGGWTAACGACTTTATTTTACCTTTATATGTATGAATTTTCAATAAATGTATGTTGAGAAATAAAAAACGCTATATGCATATTTACATATTTTTAGCGGAGATATGTATGCTATCATTTTAAATGAAGGATCGCTTTCTGTTTTGAAGGCTCCTACATTGCATGAATCTAGTGTACCCAAACTTTAGATTATGTAGGGAAAAGAGATCCGTTATAGGATTTCTTTTCTTTTGTTTGAATCATGTGATGATAACTATGTTTCCGCATTTCATAATTATCATCAGTGATATATGTAAGGCATCCATATGAAAATACGAGGCTGTTCAAGAGTTTTCCGTACTTTTGGACAGCCTCACCATAATATGATCAGCTTTCATAGAAATAAATGGTTCTACAGCGATAACAAGGCCGTCTTTTAGAAGCGCATTATCCATTGGATCATAGTAGCTTAAAATGTGGTTTGGAGCTTCGTGTAAGCTAAGACCAATACCGTGACCAGTTAAGTTTTGAATAACGTTATATCCACTTTTATGTGCAAAGTTAGAAACAGCACGACCAATTTGRTTTTGTTTTGAGCCAGCTTTTACTTTTTTCATTGCTTCCCAAAATGAGTCTACTGCTGCTTGGCAAAGTTTTTCTTTTTCTTCATCGTCGCCAAGAACAAATGAGATACCTGTATCTGCATAATATCCGTCAAGTGCGGCCGATACGTCTACGTTTACTAAATCGCCGTCTTTTAATACGCGATCGCTTGGAATGCCGTGAGCAACTTCTTCGTTTACACTAATGCAAGTTACACCTGGGAATTTATATTCTTTTTCAGGCGCTGAAATAGCACCGTGCTCATCTAATACTTTTTTACCAATTAAATCAAGCTCTTTCGTTGTCATACCTGGCTTCGCTTGCTTTTTCATTTCTTCGCGTGCAAGTGCAACGATGCGGCCGATTTTTCGTAAACCTTCTAAATCTTGTTCATTACGAATAATCATGAAAACCACTGTCCTTCCTCGAATATATGTCTTATCCGATTGTATCATGTTTGTTTTTGTACTGCTACTCGCGTGCGGTATGCGGGTTGATTCCTCTCAYAAAGAATACATGACAATTGTCATATKGATGTCATGACGCATCATACTGTTTCCTAACTTTTCCAGAACATACAATGTAAATATAAGAAACGACGGGGGTGGAGAGATGGAAAAGATTATTGAAGTAAATGGTGTTTCTAAAACATTTAAACATAAAAAAGCAGTAAATAACGTTTCATTTCATGTAAATAAAGGGCAAATAGTAGCATTACTCGGTCCAAATGGTGCGGGGAAAACAACGACAATTTCAATGATGCTCGGATTAAAAGATCCGACAGAGGGGAATGTCTCTATATTTGGAAAGAGTCCGAAGCATAGAGATGTTCGTAATAGCCTTGGTGCGATGCTACAAGAAGTAAGTGTAATTGATAGTATCACGGTAGAAGAGGCAATTGAGTTATTCCGTAGTTATTATACGAATCCTGTAGAGAAAGAAATATTACTGCAGTTGTCAAACTTAGAACCAGAAAGAAAGCAAAGATGTGAGAAATTATCGGGCGGTCAAAAAAGAAGGTTAAATTTTGCACTCGCACTTGCAGGGAATCCAGAGTTGTTATTTTTAGATGAACCAACTGTAGGGATGGACATAACATCTCGAAAAACGTTTTGGGAAACGATTMGAAARTTAGCAAGTGAAGGGAAAACGATTATTTTAACRACRCAYTATTTAGAAG
>NZ_JBFTMA010000415.1:0-4427 GCF_056396725.1 Bacillus sp. 05T31 | reverse complement strand
CTTCCACTGTATCTGTTTTTTATTTAATATATAAACCAGCTTTTTCAATTACAGGAGTAAGATCTTTCATTTTCTCCTCTGATAATGCGGTTTTCATCTTACTATCAAATTTTTCATGCACTTCTTTATACTTAACTTCATTTTGTAACTACTAAATCCGCCCTATCCCTCGGAGATTCCGCTTCCAAATAATACTCCTCAGCTTTCCAATACCTACTTTGAAATTTTGAAAGGTTCTTCTGCGTTTCTGGACTTTCACGTAGAAACCTTGTCTCTCTTGAACAATCCAAATACACCATATAATGAAAGAAATCTCTCCATTCTTTTCGCTGCAGAAAAACTCCTTCTATAATTATTACACCTACTAAAGGAAGCTGTATTTCTTTCATTTCACATGAGTCTGTTTCATCATGATAAAAAGGTAATTTTAATTCAATGTCGCTTTGTAACTTTTGAAAMAGGTTTCGMAGCAACCAATCGATATCCCATTGAARGTTGTARTACTCATACCACTCTTCAAATCCAGTATTATATCGCTCGTTACGCTCGGTAATATGATCGTCAATATGAAAAATATGAAACGGAATTCCATTTCGTTTCATATTTCCTTCTAATTTTTTAACCAATGTTGTTTTACCCGAACGACTTAGTCCGTCTATACCTATTATAAATTGCTTATCTTTATGTCCCTTAATAACCTTCATTATTTCATTTGTGCTCATTACTTTTGCCAATCTTCTTTTAATAATGAATAAACGACCGTGTCATGAGCAACATCATTTTGAATCATATATTTCCGAAGTAATCCTTCTTCTTGAAATCCGATTTTTTTTAATAAATTACGGGAAGCTTCATTTTCTATATATACGACAGCTGCAATTCTTATAAAGTGCAACGTTTCAAATCCGTAAGCTAGCATTGCTTGCAGTGCYTCKGTTGCGTATCCTTGYCCCCAATATGTATCATCTAGCTCATAACCAATTTCAGCYCGTTTATGATGATTGTTAATTAAATGAAAYCCACACGTACCAATTAATTGATCCGTTCCTTTCTTCTCTATTCCCCAGCGAAATACGCTTCCCTCTTCATTACGCTTTCTAAACGTTTGAATTGTCGTTTTCGCTTGCTCAATATTTTCGAAAGCATCCATCCCAAAATAACGAATAACGGATTCTTTTGAAAAATAATGGACCATCGTTTCTGCATCTAACAGTGTAAGTTCTCTTAATAGTAAACGTTCTGTCTCTAATTTTGGAAACCCCATCCTCTTTTTCTCCTTCTATTCTAATGAACTACAAATTTCAATATAATTACCGTCTGGATCGGCAATGTAAGCAATTGTTTGTCCCCACGGTTTTATGATTGGCTCAACTAGAACTTTAACCCCTTGTTCTTTTAATTTCTCAATCGTTCCCTTTACATCTTCTACAACAAACCCTAACTCAAAATGAGAGGATTGTAGTACACCTTCTGTAAGAGGTAGTCCCGTTAACTCCTTAACATCCTCTCGTGTATTCATCGCTAAAATTGTTGCTCCTGTTTCAAATTCGATATATGTACCGTGTTCAGCTCTTATTGGTAATTTTAAAATTTCTTTATAAAACTGAAGACATTGYTCAAACTTTTCTACATATAAAATAATGTATTTCATTTTTAAGTTCATAATAATTCCCCCTTTACCTTCACCTCTAAAAATTCGACAAATGTTTGTAAAAACCTTGTACCTTATAGAGCCGAGCACAAAAAAATGAGGCCGATTTCTCGGCCTCCCAGCTTATTGGCATAAAACAGGAGATTTGGTTTGGACATAACCAGTTCTTACATTGATTATATTTTATTTTTTCTGAATTTTAAATATAATATAAGCCTATTTGTGTTGAGAAAGTTTTTTCTACATGACCATAAAACTATGTGCATAAATTCATATCATTTAAGAAACGCTACAAATGGAGGTGTATACATATGGAACCAATGTTATGTCCAAGCTGTAAAACGAACCGCACTCGCTTTAATATTCTTGAGCAACAAGTAAAACCAGTAAAATTARATCCRCAAACTGGTCAAGTAGAAGAAGAATACACRAATGAAACGATGAACGCTTTTCATATGGCTTATCAAGGACCTACATACCGCGTCCAATGTGCTGTATGTGGGCTTGTTGAAAACCCAGAACAATTTATAAAACCTGCGCAAAATCAGTCTTTCTCATAAAATCATTACTATCCCTTATAGAAATAGATTTTCTTTAAGGGATTTTTCCTTTTAATGAGGTAGTACAAAACGTATTTCTTCCTTATTTTAAACTCCATACTCTTCTGGTAATATTTACATAAGAGAGGTGAAATAAATGATATTTAATAACAGATTAATGATTCCATCCCCATTACTACTATTAGTTTGCCACATGATCATACTCTACTTTTGGATTTTCGATTGGAAGAAGATAACAACTCCTTACGGTCTAGCTATATGGATTGTTTCTACTGTTTGCGGCTTTTTACTTTATTACCACTTTAAACATCAAAACTCTAATAAAATAGTATTAATCAGTAGTTCATTATTATTAATCGTTTCTTCATCATTTATGATTTTTTTAGGTGTTGTTACAGGTGTGTTATTTTTATTATCGTTAGCTCTATGCCTTAATTACATAGTTTTTATTATATAAAAAAGAATGAACAAAAAGAATTTTTTACATAACAAAAGAAGATGATTCCCATAAATCCTAATACGAAATCATCTTCTTAAAAATTTCACGATTTGTTACAATATTTCCTTTTTTAACTTTTTAATTTTCCAAAATAAATTAATAAATATATATAAATATATAGAAACAAAAAATCCTATCATACCTTTATATAATCCAGATTCTGATACTCCAAAAAAACATAAGTACAGCGCTGGAATTAACATTGCAAACATAATTGCAATGAACTGTAACAACTCAGTAAGTTTTTGTATCCTCGTTTCCTTSTCTGAATATATRTCAGGYAAYTCATTTWCCKCTTCTACTTCYTTACAAAAATAATTCCATCYTGTAAAACTCGTTACGCGTTTCCAACCAGACATTTCGTATATTTCGATATACTCTTTTTGTTTTTCTTTTGAATCTTTATAATCCAATCTAAAATCTGCTTTATATATTACATCTTTCGGCTCAGTTTTCTTAAACGTATACATTATATTATATTTTTGTAATGCCCAACCTTTTTGATGCATYTTTCKTAAAAACRCTTCTTCTTTTTCTAAAYTCCATSCCGYGWAAAATTTAAATACCYTYTTTGTCTCCATCTTCCATTCACTCCCCTAATATACTGTTTCCATTYCTTACAGATCTCTGTAACCTGTTATACTCTAGCTCTAACACTTCTCTMCCAAAYGGTGTTAACTCRTAGCACTTCTTTCTGTCTGTAGAGGCAACTTCAACAATCAATTTCTCGAATGATACATATGATACATAAATTAAAAGAAAACATAGGATCTGTTTTTGTCGGTAAGGAAAATGTTATTGATTTACTACTCGTTTCATTGCTTGCTGATGGACATGTACTGCTTGAAGACGTGCCTGGTACTGGGAAAACGTTACTTGCAAAAACGATTTCCAGAAGCATTGGTGGTAATTTTTCTCGCGTTCAATTTACCCCTGATGTACTTCCGAGTGATGTAACAGGTATTGAATATTTCAATCCGAAAACTAGTGAATTCGAGTTAAGGCTTGGACCAGTCGTGACAAACATATTACTTGCGGATGAAATTAACCGTGCGATGCCGAGAACACAGTCTAGTTTGTTAGAAGCGATGGAAGAACGGCAAGTAACGCTTGAAAAGCAGTCTACTCCTCTTCCGAAACCGTTTTTTGTTATTGCGACGCAAAACCCGATTGAATCACAAGGAACTTTCCCTCTTCCAGATGCACAGCTTGATCGCTTTTTAATGACGATTTCAATTGGCTATCCGTCTCCTGAAGATGAGTTAAAAATGATGCGTCGTTTTCGTAACAATGCACCACTAGAAAGCGTCAMATCTGTYATTTCTTTAGAAGACATTTTAGARRCRCAGAAACAAGTGAAAGAARTWTTYGTATCAGARSCGYTAGAACAYTACATTATTAARCTTGCKCAMGCTACWMGAAATCAYGATTACATTGCTAACGGTGTAAGCCCGCGTGCCACATTAGCTTTAGTACGCGCAGTTCAAGCACTAGCCTTTTTACGCGRCAGAGAATATTGCACGCCTGAAGATATACAATTTTTAGTTCCTTCCATTTGGAATCATCGTATCGTCTTGTCAATGGAAGGAGCTTTACGTACGACAAAAAATGAATTAATGCAAAGGATATTAAAAGAAGTTGACGTACCTGTGGAGATAGAGCAAGCATGAATGGACAGCGCGTTGTAACTGTACCTTTATTTTTCCAACTCCATATT
>NZ_JBFTMA010000414.1:0-3830 GCF_056396725.1 Bacillus sp. 05T31 | reverse complement strand
AATGTACCCATTACAGCCTTATAATAAGGAACAATTTAATGCTGCTTTATCTAAGTTTGATCCGAAGGGGTGGACGCCGTTAGCATTGGCTATAGAGTCTGTAAATGATGATTTTAAAGAGTATACCGGTGATGAAAACCTAAATGTAGTATATATTGTGAGTGATGGAGAAGAGACTTGTGGGGGAGATCCAGTTAATGCTGCCAAAAATCTCAATAAATCCAATACTCATGCAGTTGTAAATATTATTGGATTTGATGTGAAAAATAGTGAGCAACAGCAATTAAAGAATACTGCAGAAGCAGGAAAAGGGAATTATGCGACAGTAAGTAATGCCGACGAATTATATCAAACTCTTAATAAAGAGTTTGAAAAACTATATAAAGAATGGGAAAATTGGAAGATTGATTAATACTTCAGCCTGAATACGCAGTGGGCAGATTTATTTATGAATATTAAAAAGGCTCATATGGAAATTAATGATGTAATTAATAAAGAACATTATAATTTAAAGAATAATATTTCTTACTTAAGTGAGAAAGAAATCATTGATAATCATAAAAAGCTCGGTCTTGAAAAACTTATTAAGCTTCGCTTTGAAACACTAACTAGTTATTATAATGATAGAGAAAAGGAGTTAATAAATCTTATAACTGAAAATGAAAAGAAAATGAAACAACAATTGGAGCAATCTAAACCATAATGAAAAGCTGTTAAAATATTAATGGTTGATAATTTATCATTTTAGCTAAAAATGCCCCTTCCAAAAGGAACGTGAAGGGGCATTTCCCAGTGAACTGTAGAGGTTTGGGATCAGTAAAACTTATATGTATCAAGGCTCTCAAGTTATTATTCTCATTGAGAACCACCTCATAGTTATTCATCTACATACAGTCCGCTACACAGTGATAATTATGCAGTCAATACCTACCTAGGGTAAGTAACCCTTTGAGGCTCTAAGTCTCATGCCTCCTCAGTGTACTAACAGCTCATTTACATAATTCTCGTTACTGGAAGTGAATAGTTTCAGATTAACATGAACTAAATAATCAGGAGAGCGATCCAGTCCAAACCGAGTTCTGTATGTAACATATATTGATTAAATGTATTGATAAAGAAAGTGAGGCTAACACAAATGAACACTTCCAATCAATTTAACCCTCCTATTCTGTTTATCCCAAAAGAGAAAGAATGTTACGAAAAAAGAATATCTGTCTTGGTCTCCATCAAGATAGATCCTAAGAATTTATCTCTTTGTTCAAGTTTGAGTCATCAGTTTACTGCGACAGGTACGTATTCTGACAAATCAACTAGGGACATTACAAATCTTGTAGAATGGTACTCTAGCAATCTTTCAAGTGCAATAGTTTCAAATAAGGAAGAAACAAAAGGTTTGATTACAGCAATTAATACTGGGGAAACTCAAATTTTTGCAAGATTAGACGGAATAATGAGTTCGGATAGTTGTCTCACAGTTACTGAACCAGTGGTTCAAATGACAAATTTACAGGGATCCAATGATTGTACGTTAGATATAAATAGAACAGTTTCTACGACTGAGACAACCAGTATGAATTGTCCAAGTAGAACTTTCGGTTTTGGTAAGGGAGTCTTACTGCTTGATAATGATGTTACTTCCTATGATTTTGCCAAACAACTTTGGTCACTTACTCAATATACTGTTGTGCAGATATCTCCATCAATTATCAAAGGTCAATACACTACAGGTAAACAACTGGCAGCGGATTACTGGTGTGTTTGGATCGGAATTCAAGGGAATATTACTGATCTGGACGTCATGGCAATGATGCAACCAGGAGGAATCATTGATGAATTCGTCAAACTTGGCGGAATTTTCATTGTACACGATACAGATACTAATCCAATAATTGTAACATCTCCTGAAGGGTTTGAGTTCATTGGGAGTAAATCTGAGTCACTAACACAATTTTCGAAGCTTGTACAAATACCTTTGTCCTTTGAGTACCTTCGAACATATTTATATATTAACTCTATCAAGAAAGAAGGTGACTCTATGGCTCTTGAAACTAACTGTCAGACTTGTACTCCTCCTGAAGGTTCCACATCGATTCTTACTGTGGATATACCAGGTGGTCTAGCTATTAATCTATTGGGGATTCATATCGAAGCTTGTCCAATCTGCGTTACAGTATTCACTGATGGATCCGATACACTTACATCTCAACAACAAGATATCGCAAATAATCTCATCAAAGTCGTTCAGAATTTGGTTCCAACTATTCCTGGCGCTTAAAGGGAAATAGTTTGTAATTTAATACAGGGCTTGACCAAAAAAAACGGTCGAGTCTTTTTTTTTCAAAACGTGGCGGTACTCCTAATAGTGTGTGCTCCTCCTCAGTTTAATCTTGTAGGAAATTGAAAAGTGTATTCTTCAGTTTTCTTTGCTCAACAGACATTATCTTTGCGAGAACGCCAAATAAATAACCTTTGAAGTCTTTTCTAATCTTGTTCATCTTCAGGAAAAATACAGATTGTTTGAGCGCTGAGATTGCCACCTCAGTTGTATCAACTAAGTCAGGTGCATACTTGCTTGCAGCCAATTTAACTTTACCCCATACCGAAAAACAAAGGGTATTGGTATACTTTCCTGTTTAAAATATTGTTCGTATAGGAAGTGAATAAGCTTCCTATACGAACCACATTACATATTAATAATTTAGAGGGTTTTAAAAATAAAGAGGTGGTTTTTAAATGTATAATGAGTCAATATATTATCCTTATATAAATTATGATCAATACTTCGATCGTCAATTCTCTGGTCCTCAGATTCCAGGTATACCTGGAATACCAGGTTTTCCGGGTGTACCAGGCTTTCCGGGTGTACCAAGTTTTCCAGGACAGCAAAGYTCACAAGCTCCAACATCTCCCCCCCCATCATTTATTCCTCAACAATCAACAGCTTCACCATTTGCTGTTGATCCAGGAGCAATTTCATTATGTTTATTTCGAAATACTTATATATGGCTTAGTAATGGTGAACAATTTTGGTATTTCCCAATTTTTGTAGGACCAAGGTCTGTTGCTGGTTTYAGATGGAACGGTAGGTTTTGGGTTATTTTTGGAATTGATACGAGAAGGATTATTTCATTTACATGYTTTTAAAAATTRTAGAGTAACGATARAGGYTTAATTATATAAACAAAAGAGGTATTTGAATGAAAAAATTTCAATCATTTGATGGTACAATAACTATGATTAACGATTTTGTAACAGGGTCAAACGAAGATATAGGATGTAATAAATTAATGTCCGTAGATAATGGTTATGGGAATCTAATAAATTTTGTAGTGAAACCAAATACGTATTTTATCGACTATGCAACGGTAGTAGTAGGAGATAAAGTAACTGGGTTTTACGATGCCAACGCTCCTGCTCCTCTTATTTTCCCACCACAATTTCAAGCGACTGTTATGGCAAAATATACACCGCATCAAAATGTAAAAGTAGACTATTTTAATGAACAGTTGGAGAGTRGTGATGGAAAATTAAAATTAAATATTTCTCCTTCTACTCWAATTTTATTAACAAAYGGTCAATTSTTTACAGGKAATCTTGTRAATCGAAATTTAATAGYTATTTATAGTTTTACAACAATGAGTATACCAGCTCAAACTACACCATATAAAATCATTGTTTTGTGTCAAAAGTGATTTCTATTCTAAAGGGTCTCTCGGTTTATCAAACTACACTCCATTGTAGAATCAAAAATTTTAGCCATCTTATTGACCAGGATCATAGGCATGTCAAGAGACGTTTTGCYAAATCKGYAGGATTTCAAAATCTTCGTC
>NZ_JBFTMA010000413.1:0-3833 GCF_056396725.1 Bacillus sp. 05T31 | reverse complement strand
ATGTAGGAGACGGGAATTTCCACGTGCTATTAATGATTGATCCAAATGATAAAGATGAAGTGAGAAAAGGGGACGAAATAAACGAAAGTATCGTACTGTATGCTCTTAAGCGTGGCGGAACTTGTACAGGAGAGCATGGCGTTGGAATAGGAAAGCAGAAGTATCAAGAAGAAGAACATGGTGCGGCATTATTGGTAATGGAGAAAATAAAGAAAGCTCTTGATCCGCAAAATATTTTAAATCCGAATAAAATTTTCAAGCTAACAGATAAGGAATGATGAATTTTGGAGAAACGAATTATACACTTTGAAGGATTGGTCGTCTTATTAGCTGCGATTTATATATATGCATTATGTGGATTTAGTTGGTTATTATTTATCGTATTACTTTTTGCACCTGATTTAGCAATGGTGGCGTACTCTATTAACAAACGTGTTGGTGCACAAATTTATAATCTATTTCACACATATATCATATCAATATTATTTGTTTTAATAGGGGTCTATTTAAAGATGGATACGATTTTAATGATTGGTTTAATATGGACAGCACATATTGGAATGGATCGAATGCTTGGGTATGGATTGAAGTATGAAACTGATTTTAAGGATACGCATATTCAGAGGTTATAGCTTAGGTAAAACGGAATTTATCGAATATGTATTAGAAAAAGCTATGAAGGATCGTTGAATAAGGGAGTTTGTATAAATAAAAAAATTGACTAAGGTGGCAGAAATCATATAATGCCACCTATTATTTTTGAAACAAAGGTTTTACTATATGCACTGACCTTATAAAACAATTATCATCTGTCCCTGCCCAATAATAAAGTTCATAAATATAATGAGAAATAAGAAGATAAGAAAAGAGGGAGTTTATGTACATACCAAAACATTTCACTATACAAGATGAAGAGACAAAGTACGAAATGATTGAACAAAATAGCTTTGCAACTTTATTTTCTCAACATAACGGAGCACCGTACGCAACGCATTTACCGTTATTGTTAAATAGGGAAACACTTACTTTATCTGGGCATTTTGCACGTCCAAATGAGCAGTGGAAAGATAGTGGAAATCAACAAGTGTTAGCTATTTTTCAAGGGCCACATAGTTACATCTCTCCGTCATGGTATGAAACAAATAAAGCAGTACCAACATGGAACTATGTTGCGGTGCATGTATAT
The DNA here is from genome assembly GCF_056396725.1 of Bacillus sp. 05T31. Taxonomy (NCBI): domain Bacteria; kingdom Bacillati; phylum Bacillota; class Bacilli; order Caryophanales; family Bacillaceae; genus Bacillus; species Bacillus sp. 05T31. Next base: position 2,647 of record NZ_JBFTMA010000413.1, on the reverse strand, counting down.
GGAGCGTTAGAGATTGTTGAAGATGAACAGGAATTAATAGATTCTCTTCAAGATTTAGTACATAAATATGAAAATCCAAAGAGCACGTACTCACTKAAYGATGTAGATCCAAATTATATGGAAGGATTAAGTAGGGGAATAGTTGGGTTTAGAATAAAGATAAATAAAATAGAAGGAAAAGCGAAGTTAAGTCAAAATCATTCTGTGGAGAGACGGAAATTAGTTGTAGAAGAACTTGAGAAAGTTGGTAGTGAAGGAAGTAGGGGGATTGCAGAATTGATGAAGGAAATAGAGTGAGAGAGAGAATTCATGTGAAATAAAGGGATGGTTCTATTTTTGTAGAAATATATTTTACTTAAAAAACTGCCTCCGTAGCTCTAGAAGGGAAGAGCGCCGGTTCGAATCCCGCCGGGGGTATATAGAAAACCGTATATTAAGAAATAGTTTGTCTTTGTTATACTCATTTAATGGTAAAATTAAGGTTAATATATTTTATAGGGGGAAACAAACTGGAAGTGCTTTTAGTAGCCACTTTTTCAGCTATTATCATAATGATGACCGTTTTTGTTATAATAAAAGCTTGTTTTACCGGGTATAAGAGGAATGATATATCATTTCGGAAATTTATTCTTTTATCAAGTGTTTCAATTGTGATAGGCCGTTTATTGTCATTTGTACAACCATTTGGCTATGAAAAAATATTCGATTACATTAACTAAATAAATGTATTTAAAAAGACCTTCTTAATTGAAGGCCTTTCATTTTTTAAAGTGCTTTTTCAGCTGTTGTTGTGTTGTAGGCTTTGCTTACGTCAACGGATTGAACAAAGTCAGGTTTTTGTGGTGCAGGGAAATCTGCATGACTTGCTTGATATGTAAATGAACCATTTATTCCAAGGGACACAATTCCGATGACAGATAATCCTAAAATAGCAGAACTAATTCTTTTAATCATTTTAATGCTCCTTTCTCAAATGTTTTTTCTTTTGCTTGTAACGCTTTATGAAAATATTCACTAGCCTTTACATGATTATTTTCATCATAAAGTTTGACGGCGAATTTCTCTGAATATTCTTGAGTGTAGTTATATAAAGATTCTTTGTCGAAATACGTAATTCCTTCAATAATAATTTTTTCTAAGTCTTCAGTTGAATCATTATTGTTTAAAGACTTTAAAATTTTAAAGTGGAGTATATATTCCTCATTATTGAGTTCTGTACAAAGCTTTAATCCTTTTGTAATAAATTCTTCTGCAATATTTGTTTCGCCAAGTTTAGAATGTTCTCGTGCTTGTAAGAAAATCGCTTTAAAATGGGTTGGCATTTTTGTTGTTACTTCAGATAAGTGACGAATAGCTAGTGTTGATAGGTTTTGATTGGCATATAGCCAACCTAAGTTATTACGTACTCTTAAAAGTAAAGATTCTTCATTTTGTTTTTGTAAAACATTTATTGCTGAATTGTAGTGTTCTTCAGCTTGTTCGTATTGTCTTAATTGTACACAGGAGGCACCTAAAACGCTGTCACATGAAGCAACAGTTTTTTCATAATCTCTATGTGTGATAAGTACTTCTCGAGCTTTATTAGCATATTGAATTGCTTCAATAGGTTTATAAAAATGTTGATTAAAGATAGCAAATCGGTAATTAAATTCTGCTTCCTCTAGTTTATCTGAAATATTGACTAATAGTTTCTCAGCCTCTTCATAATGTTCACATGCTAAGTTATAATTTGTTGTTAAAGTAGCATAAATCCCTTTAAACAAATGATAATAATAAGAAAGTGGATTGTTAGATGAGATAGAATAAGAATCTATTTTTTCAAAACTATCTTTTGTAATGCTTAAACTATCTGTTAAAATTTTACAGCGAAAATCTAGTAAGGAATAGTATAATGCTAAATTTTCGTCTTCTTTAAAATTTAGTTCCTTTTCCTCAATTTCATGCTTTAAATTCGTCGCCTGTGAAACATCTTGCTTTAGCATAGCTAAATACCAATCATTAAATAGTTTTGTAACTTGTTCATTACCTTGTAGTTGAACGTTCATAAAATCCCCTCACTTTTTGAATATTCTTATAAAATATATTATCAAAAATAACAATRTTTAGAAATGGRGTTTTATATTTCTCAATATTTGTTTAGTAGATTTACTATTAAACAAATTGGAATAAAGATAGTTTTGATATTTAGTTTAAGGAAGGAGAGAGTGGAATTTAGTAAGGATAGCTAAAGGGTGCTTCAGTCCGCTTTTTTGAAAGGGAAATGTATAAAAAGGTGCGTTCAYACAATTTGTATGAACACACCTTTTAAAAAAGTATTACACAATCACGTCCCGCAAAAAGTCCTATAAGGGCGATTMGACGGCRCWGRAGGCRTGCAGTAATCCGCTTGTTCTTGAGAATATTCATAAGGATTTGCTAAAGCTTGAAGAAGTTTCTCCATTACGCTATAGTCTCCATYTTTAACAGCTGCTTCTAGTGCTTCTTCTACTCGGTGGTTCCTGGGGATGATTACTGGGTTGTTATTTTTCATTAATTTGTATGCATCATCTTTCGATTCTTTTTGTCTTTCTAACCGAGATTGCCATAGCTCGTACCATTCTTTAAATTCGGGACTTTCAAATAAAGGTGCATTTTCTAATGTAGTGTC
>NZ_JBFTMA010000412.1:0-3834 GCF_056396725.1 Bacillus sp. 05T31 | reverse complement strand
TGGCGAGATAGAAGAGTTTGCACCAGAGAAAGCTGTTTCATTTGCGTCAGCAGCTGGAATGCTTGCACATACAATCGTCGGTGATACGCCAATGTCATCAGAGAAAGATATACTTCGGGCAATGACGGCATCAGTAGGTGATGTAGAAAGGTAGTGGGTGTAACGGTGAACGTAACGAGAAAAAGAGGTCCATTATATTTACAAATTAAAAATATTATTCGTGATCGAATATTACATGGTGTTTATGCCATTCATACAAATATTCCTTCTGAACCACAATTAGAAGAAGAGTTCAAAGTGAGTAAAATTACAGTGCGAAACGCAATTAAAGAACTCGTTCAAGAAGGATATTTAGAAAAGAAAAGTGGTAAAGGAACGAAAGTCATTCGAAATACTTCTGCGACAAAGCTTTCAAAGGGAAAGAAATTTACAGAAGTGTTAGTGGAAGAAGGCTATAAAGTACAAAAGAAATTGCTAAAGGCAGAAGTGGTTCATAATGAAGAAGGAACAGTACCATTTCGTTTGTTTGGTAAAGAGAGTTTTCGTATTGAGCGTCTATATGCTTTAAATGATACTCCGTACATTCATTATACTCACTATTTCTCAGCACAAATGGCAAGTACAGACTTAGCGGACTTTGACTTACAATCGCTTTATGATCTAGTCGAGGACCGTGGTATACATTTAGAAAACTTCAGAGATGAATTCGCTGTTGGATTTGCGCCTAATTTCGTTGCAGAAGCGTTAGGAGAAAAAGAGGGAACGGCGTTATTAAAACGTATGCGCTATTCTTACGATGAAGTTGGCGAAGTAATTGAATATAGTGAAGGCTACTACAATACGGAAATGCAGCATTACGTTGTAAATTATGATGTGTAAAAAATGAAGAGGGACCAATTCCCTCTTTTTCTGTAAAAAATTTTCATATCGAAGGGGAATGGGATATGGATATATACTTATTAATCGTCACGTTAATTGCGATCGCAATTGTTATTTTAGGGGTATCGTGGTGGAAGTGGCATGCATTTATTAGTTTAACAGTTGCCAGTCTATTTTTAGCTATTATGTCTGGGTTGAACTTGACCAAAATTGTTACTGCCTATGAAACTGGTGTTGGTAGTGTACTARGGCATTTAGTTGGTATTTTGGCTCTCGGAACAATTTTAGGGAAAATGATGTCTGATTCAGGAGCTGGCATGCAAGTAGCAGATTTCTTCATTCGATTCTTCGGGGTGAAAAAATTACCTTGGGCTATGTTATTCGCCGGATTTGTTATAGGGATTCCAGTATTTTTTGAAGTAGGGATTGTCATCTTATTACCACTCGTTATTTCAATTCGAAAAACAACGAAACAAAATATATTGTTAATTGCGTTACCTGTTATTGCTGGATTATCGATTGTACATGGGCTAGTGCCGCCGCATCCAGGTGCGATGACAGCAATCGGTATTTATAATGCGAATTTAGGAAAGGTACTATTGTATTCATTAATTATCGCGTTACCAACAGCAATTATCGCAGGACCGGTATTTGCAAAGTGGGTACATAAGAGGGTTATACCTGAAAATGAACCGGAGCTTGTTCGAGTTACGACAGTATCAACTGATTTACCGAGTCGTAAAGTTTCATTTTTTATTATTTTACTGCCAGTAGTTTTAATGATTTTATCAGTAGTCGCACCATATAGTTCATTACCGAAAAAAATGACGGAATTTTTTGTATTTATAGGAAGTCCGGTAATCGCTTTGCTTATTTCATGTTTCGCAGCGTTTTATTTGCTTGGCATAAAACAAGGAATTAATAAAAAGATGATTAAAAAATTAACAGATGAAAGTTTACTACCTGTCGGTTCCATTATTTTAATAATTGGTGCAGGCGGTGGATTTAAACAAATATTAATTGAAAGCGGCGTTGGAACAGCCATCGCTCAAATGGCAGAACACATTTCATTATCACCAATTGTATTAGCTTTCATGGTAGCTGGATTAATTCGAATTGCAACAGGGTCAGCTACAGTAGCATTAACGACAGCGGCAGGAATTGTTTCACCGGTTATTCAGCACATGTCTGGTGTAAATTTAGAATTGCTCGTTATTGCAACCGGTGCAGGTTCATTAATGTTTTCTCACGTAAATGATGCAGGATTCTGGCTTGTAAAAGAGTATTTAGGATTAACAGTGAAGGAAACRTTTAAAACGTGGACTGTACTTGAGACATTATTATCATTTATTGCATTTGGCTTTGCTCTTTTATTAAATATGTTTCTTTAGAAGATACCTTAACAGGTATCTTTTTTTTGCAGCTCTTTTCACGAAACAAGCCCGTTTTTAGGAAAGCCAAGCTTCCGATTCGCCCTGAAAACATAATATAAATGGAATCCCCTCATTTAGAACAAGAAGAACTTGTTATGAATGATACTAAAGGAGGAATAGAATAATGGGCGAAAAGTGTGAACACAGACATGATGATTGCGACCGCAGATGTGATGATTTCGATCGCAGACGTGGCTGCGGAGGCGGTTTTGCGCTTCTAATCGTATTGTTTATTTTATTAATCATTATCGGTGCTAGCTGCTTCGGCGGAGGCGGAGGCGGTTATGGTGGCGGTTATGGTGGTTACGGCGGTTATGGCGGCGGCTATGGTGGATATTGCTGCTAATTATTTAAAAACTATTGAAAATGGCCTTGTGCAATATGCACAAGGCCATTTTATTCATATTTTTATATGCTGTGATAATTTATTAATGTACAGAGAGCGGATTAAGAAAAAGAAAATAATCTCGATAATCCCGAAAAAGGTGAGTACAATCAGTAACTCTTTTAGTAACGAGAAAGAAAACATGCTTTGTAAAAACTTAACCGCAAATAACGTGTGAACACCAGCAACGATGTAAGGAACGAAAAATAAAATTCCTAATTGAATCGTTGCGGAGCGAAACATTTCTGATTCAGTTAAGCCCAGTTTTGTAATCGTAATGTACTTTTGTTTTTCATTCGTTAAGTCGTTATACATACGGAAGTATAAAACGCTAGCCGCTCCGATAAAGAAGATAAAGCCAAGAAATGCCCAAATAAAGAATTGAGCAACTGCATTTTCTTTATTATGGAGTAACTCATCAGTAGCTGTATAAATATTAAAAGGGACGGGAGATGCATGCTTATCATCTTTATGTGCCTCATAATATTTTTCGGTGTCATTACTAATACTTTTTAATATATTTTTCGTTGGAATAATTGCATTTTCCCAATTATCCACGAAGTAGTTATAAACTGTAATGGTTTCAATATGAGGAATCATAGTATCGATTGCATAATCTTGCATAATAACTAAATTTGCTAATGCAAATGGTGGTGCTATTCCTTTGTTAATAAATCCCTTTATATAAAACTCCTTTTTATTGGATTCAAGCGTAATTGTATTTTGTTTTACAAATGGATTTGATACAAGGTTTAATAGCTCTGGTGAATAGCCAGAAATAATGTAAACTTCTTTTGAATCAAGGGTGATTGTAGGTCTCTTTAACTGCTTAGCAATTTCGTTATAATCACTCATTTTCATAATTACAATCTCTTCTTTTGAAGCATTATCTTTTAAAAGCGTAAATTTATATTTTTTATATTGAAAATGAGCATTGGAAAGTTCGGATTCAATAGTATTAACGTGCTTTCGTTCAAGGGAATGATCCCCTTCTAATTTGTATGTGAAGGGAATAGGATATCGCTCTAGTATCGACGCTTTTGTATTATTATTTGCAGCAAATAGTCCGATAATAATCGTAAATGCAAGCGCAGATAGCATAGAAACGATAAAGAGTACATTAATATTACTACGGGT
>NZ_JBFTMA010000411.1:0-5040 GCF_056396725.1 Bacillus sp. 05T31 | reverse complement strand
GTGTAGTACATAATGGAACATCCAATTGAAAATTTAATGAAAACAGCAATGACAAATTTAAAAGAGATGGTAGATGTAAATACGATTGTTGGAAGTCCGGTTTCAACAGCTGACGGAAATGTAGTATTAACAGTATCTCAAGTGGCTTTTGGTTTTGGAGCTGGTGGAAGTGACTTTAAAGGGGATTTTATTTCTGAAAAACATAACGGCGGACAAGGGAAGCATAAAGAGAACAGGCAAAGTCATCCATTCGGAGGCGGAAGCGGGGCTGGGGTTTCAATTAGCCCAGTTGCTTTTTTAGTAGTTGGTTCTAACGGTGTGCAAGTGTTGCATCTCAATAGTAGTACACATTTAATTGAAAAAGCGTTAAATACTGTGCCAAGCACTGTGGATAAATTTGTGAATGGTCGCCAAAAGTGAACTTGCATTTTTTAGGAATTATGATATATTAGAAAAAGTGCGCTTTATGACGATCGGAATAATTGAACTGTAAATATATATGATGTGTGGAATAAGGGAGAGGAATTTATGATTAATATCAAAAACTTAGTAGTTGGCTTATGTATGTTAGTAAGCGGTTTTGTTGTATATGTAATAAAAGAAAAAGCTCCATTCTAAAACAGACAAACCGTTAATGTCTGTTTTTAATTTGTAAAAATTGTTGACAAGTTATTGTATTGGTGTTAAAATTTTAATTCGTGTCTCGGTTAAAGCTAGTGTAAAGTAAATAAATCTTATGAATATAATACGAAAAGTTTGCGAAAGATCGGGTAGTCTTACCAACAACTTTTGTGAACAAACCCTATAAATTGTATATGTAAGCTTTATATGTATACTAGTGAATCAAGGAGCGGTCAGTGGAACCGTAATGATGAGAGAGAGGTAGGGCTTTCATCCAGTATATGTTACTTTCCCGTTAGGTGAATATAAAAAAGAGGGCTCCTTTTCAAAAGGAGCCCTCTTTCTATAGATAAATTGAAACTATAATCAGTGAGACCATTCTCGTTAAATGTTAGCTCACAAATAATGTGATAAAAATGATTAAGCGCGGTTTTCAACTTGCTGACAAATTTCATCTGTTGTTAAACCATGTGCTGTAATTACAGATCCTTTTATCGATGTATCTGCAATGCCCATTATATTAGAATCTTGCCCAGTTACAACACAACAATCACAACCTTGTGCATCGTTTTCAGAGTTCCTTTAATTTGTACACACGCCATTGTTATTTCCTCCTTCAATTTGACAAATTGTTTTTTTAAAATAGGATTATGATTACTAAATGAAAAATATGAATGTTATTTTTAGACAGCGTTATTTTTGTTATTTTCCCCCTTTTTCACCAAAAGTCGTTGTATATTCCCGGATTTATAAAATCAGACGTCCGTTTATTGAATACAATAGATTCGTATCAATTGGCGAAAACCCTTCTTTTAAACAAATATTTTTTTTAGTAGAATTTGACGAAAAAAATTTTTTGACTTTTTGTAAACGTTAACAATGTTATTAAATCAATATAAACAAAGATGTACGTACGATTAAAAATTAAAAATTTTCTAAAAATTCACTTGATTTATTTGAAAAGGAGAGTAGACTAGGAAACAATAAAAAACTCATAGAACATAGGGGGCGCTTTCAAGTGAACGAGCAGTGGATTTTCTTAAATGGAGAATTTGTTCCAAAAGACGAAGCAAAGGTTTCAGTATATGATCATGGCTATTTATATGGCGATGGAGTGTTCGAAGGAATTAGGGTATATAGCGGTAATGTTTTCCGTTTGAGAGAGCATCTTGTCCGGTTATATGAATCAGCGAAATCCATCATGTTAGAAATTCCATATACGTTAGAAGAAGCAACGAAAATCGTTGTTGAAACGATTCGACAAAATAAATTATCTAATGGATATATCCGCCTCGTTGTATCAAGAGGACCTGGGAACTTGGGATTAGATCCCGATTCTTGTACGAAACCAAATGTAGTAGTAATTGCAGAGCAATTATCTTTATTTCCACAAGAATATTATGAAAAAGGGATTCCGATTATAACAGTTGCAACGCGTCGCAATCGCCCGGATRTTTTATCGCCTCAAGTAAAATCTTTAAATTACTTAAATAATATTTTAGTTCGCATTGAGGCGAAATTAGCTGGAGTACAAGAAGCACTTATGTTAAATGACCAAGGATATGTAGCTGAAGGCTCTGGAGATAATGTATTTATTGTGAAGGGAAATAAATTAATTACACCACCAAGTTCTGCTGGAGCGTTAGAAGGTATTACACGAAACGCGATTTTAGAAATCGGCGAAAAACTTGGATATGACGTAAGAGAAGAATTATTTACAAGGCATGATGTATATGTAGCTGATGAAGTGTTTTTAACAGGAACAGCTGCTGAAGTAATTGCTGTTACGACAGTAGATGGAAGAACGATTGGTTTAGGTAGAACAGGGCCACATACGAATCGTTTATTAGAAGAATTCCGTAAATTAGTTGTAGAAGATGGAGAGAAAATTTACGAAGAAAATAAAGTTGGATAATAGCTCTTATGACATGATAAAGCGTTGATAGGGAGGAGTAGTTGACTGTGAAGCCTCACAGAGAGTCGGTGGTTGCTGGAAACCGATGGTTCACGTCGACGAACATCACCCTTGAGTGCTAAGTTGAAACGTTTGTTTAGGCTTAGACGGTAGCTCCGTTATTAGCTAGACTCATATCCCGAGTCACTGAGGCAAGAGTAATCTTGCAAAGAAGGGTGGTACCGCGAAATCTTTCGTCCCTTCAGCACATAGCTGGAGTGTGGACGTAGGATTTTTTTATTTTATAAATGTTTTAAAAAAGGGGGCTTATAAGAAAAATGTCTTCAAAAACGGAAGAGAAACTGGCAACTGGTGCACAGCTATTGTTAGAAGCGCTAGAAAAGGAAGGAGTAGAGGTGATTTTTGGTTATCCAGGTGGTGCGGTTTTACCTCTATATGATGCGCTTTATGATTGTGAAATTCCGCATATTTTAACAAGGCATGAGCAAGGTGCAATTCATGCTGCTGAAGGATATGCAAGAATTACAGGAAATCCAGGAGTGGTAATTGCAACAAGTGGACCGGGTGCTACAAATGTTATTACTGGTCTAGCTGACGCAATGATTGATTCATTGCCACTTGTTGTATTTACAGGGCAAGTAGCAACAACGTTAATCGGGAGTGATGCTTTCCAAGAAGCTGATATTATGGGGCTTACGATGCCGGTGACAAAACATAATTATCAAGTACGAAAAGCATCGGATTTACCCCGAATTATTAAAGAAGCATTTCATATCGCTAGAACAGGAAGACCAGGCCCAGTCGTAATTGACCTTCCGAAAGATATGGTAGTAGAGAAAGGTGAGCGATGTAGTGATGTACAAATGGATTTACCAGGATACCAGCCTAATTACGAACCGAATCTACTACAAATAAACAAATTATTACAAGCGATTGMGRYYTCAAAAAARCCRTTAATTTTAGCTGGAGCAGGTGTATTGCATGCRAAGGCATCGAAAGAATTAACAAGYTTTGCTCGTAAATATGAAATTCCTGTTGTTCATACATTACTTGGTCTTGGTGGTTTTCCGCCAGATGATAAATTATTTCTTGGGATGGGAGGAATGCACGGTTCTTACACGGCTAATATGGCGTTATACGAATGTGATCTACTTATAAATATAGGAGCAAGATTTGACGATCGTCTTACTGGAAATTTAGCTTATTTTGCTAAAGAAGCGATTGTCGCACATATAGATATTGATCCAGCGGAAATCGGAAAAAATGTGCCGACTGAAATTCCAATTGTTGCGAGTGCGAAGCAAGCATTAGAAGCTCTACTCAACTTTAAGGAAGGGGAAGTAAATCACAATGATTGGCTCTCATTATTGAATAGTAGAAAAGAAAAATACCCTCTTTCTTACAAAGCGCATTCGGAATGTATTAAGCCTCAATATGCAATTGATATGCTATACGAAATTACGAAAGGGGAAGCGATTGTAACGACAGATGTTGGGCAACATCAAATGTGGGCAGCTCAATATTATCCGCTGAAAAGTCCAGATAAATGGGTAACTTCTGGAGGCTTAGGAACAATGGGCTTCGGATTTCCAGCAGCAATAGGTGCACAAATCGCAAAGCCTGAAGAACTAGTTATTGCAATTGTCGGTGATGCTGGATTTCAAATGACCTTGCAAGAACTAAGTGTRTTAAAAGAGCATTCTTTACCAGTTAAAGTKTTTATTTTAAATAATGAAGCTTTAGGRATGGTAAGACAATGGCAAGAGGAATTTTATAATGGGCGATATTCGCACTCCTTACTTTCATGCCAACCAGATTTTGTTGCGCTTGCCAATGCTTATGGCATAAAAGGTGTTCGTATTGAAGACCCACTTCTTGCAAAGCAACAATTACAGTATGCAATTGAGTTAAGAGAGCCTGTTGTAATTGATTGCCGCGTACTTCAATCCGAAAAGGTAATGCCGATGGTTGCCCCAGGAAAAGGCGTTCATCAAATGGAGGGAGTGGAGAAAAGGTGAAGAGAATTGTAACAGCGACAGTTCGAAATCAAAGCGGTGTGTTAAATCGAATTACAGGTGTTATGACACGTAGACATTTTAATATTGAAAGTATTTCAGTAGGTCATACGGAATCATCGGATATTTCGAGAATGACGATTGTTGTACACGTTGAAAATGAACAGCAAGTTGAGCAGTTAATTAAACAACTTCATAAGCAAATTGATGTACTGAAAGTATCAGATATTACAGAAGAAGCGATGATCGCTAGAGAACTTGCACTTATTAAAGTAGCAACGTCTGTAGCAAGAGCAGAATTATATAGTTTAATTGAACCGTTCCGAGCCGCTGTAATAGACGTTGGGAAGGATTCCATAGTGGTGCAAGTAACAGGTACCCAGGAGAAAGTAGAAGCGTTAATTGAATTACTTCGTCCATATGGTTTGAAAGAAATTGCTAGAACAGGTGTAACAGCATTTACACGTAGTATGAAAAAACAAGATAAAC
>NZ_JBFTMA010000410.1:0-3840 GCF_056396725.1 Bacillus sp. 05T31 | reverse complement strand
GGTTTAGATGATGAATAAAAAAGAAAAAATTGTCTATGCAGCTATTGAAGTGTTTCAGGAAAAGGGCGTTGAAAAAACGAAGATTTCTGATATCGTGAAATTGGCTGGCATTGCACAAGGAACTTTCTATTTATATTTTCCTTCTAAGTTATCTGTTATGCCTGCAATAGCAGAAGTGATGGTTGRGAAGATGATACTTGCAGTGAAAGAAAAAGTACAGAACGATTCACCTTTTTCAAGTAAAGTTGAGCAAGTAATAGATGCAGTATTTACCTTTATAGCTGAATATCGTGAAATACAAGCATTAATGTATGCGGGCCTTGCATCAACTGAACATATAAAAGAATGGGAAGCTGTATATGAGCCTCTTTATATATGGCTAAGTGAATTTTTAAGTGCTGCAAAAGAAGATGGTGAAATTCGCGATTCGGTTCAAGCAGAAAGAACAGCAAAGTTATTTATCGCTCTTGTTGAATCAGCAGCGGAACAAGTTTATTTATATGATCATAAAGATGATGAGCAAGTCGAGCTACAAAAGGCAGAAGTACTAGATTTTTTAACACATGCACTACATATAAAGTGAAACTTTAAACAGTGGGAGGGTTCATCCCCACTGTTTATTAGCCTTCACCAATCGGGCATTTAAGGGCAGTTATCTCCCRCCTAACTTCCTCGCATTYGCTGAATTTTGAGGTGGGAGTCTTACTGCYCGTTAATGCGGGATAAAGAAGTAGTAAGATGAACCTGTCTGAAAAGGTAGGTTCATTTCTGCGGGAAACTGAATGATAGTCATTCACCCTGTGTTTATGTATGTGTGGAAGGATAGAGTGAAATTCTAATGAGTGGGGACATCTTTACGCAGTATGAGCCCACAAATAGCAGGATAAAGAAAAAGCTTCTTGGGCATTATTTTTGAGAGGAACTACGGGAAGAGGTGTTAAAAATTGAAGAAACCGATAAAAGAACAAAAGATGGTATTGATCATTCTTTTGAGTAATATATTTATCGCTTTTTTAGGGATTGGATTAATCATTCCGGTTATGCCGTCCTTTATGAATGATATGAATTTAACAGGAAAGACGATGGGTTATCTCGTTGCAGTGTTTGCGATGGCGCAGCTTATTACTTCACCTATTACGGGTCGTTGGGTCGACATTTACGGTAGGAAGAAAATGATAATCATTGGATTATTTATTTTTGGTGTTTCAGAGCTYCTTTTTGGATTAGGTACAGATGTGTGGATGCTTTATGCAGCGAGGGTGTTAGGCGGAATTAGTGCCGCGTTTATTATGCCGGGTGTTACGGCATATGTTGCTGATATTACTTCTATTCAAGAACGTCCAAAGGCGATGGGCTATCTTTCAGCAGCTATCAGCACCGGATTTATTATAGGGCCTGGAATCGGCGGGTTTATTGCAGAATACGGTATACGTGTGCCGTTCTTTGTGGCAGCAGTGATTGCCTTTGTTGCATGCGTGATTTCTATATTTATTTTGAAAGAGCCGTTAACGAAAGAAGAACTTGCAGAGATTGCAGCTAATACGAAAGAATCCAGCTTTATCGGAGATTTAAAGAAATCATTAAATCCAATGTATGCAATCGCATTTATTATTGTATTTGTACTCGCATTTGGATTATCAGCATATGAAACTGTGTTTAGCCTGTTCTCTGATCATAAGTTTGGTTTCACACCGAAAGATATTGCTGCAATTATTACGATTAGCTCCATCTTTGGGGTAGTYGTGCAAGTATTTATGTTTGGCAAATTGGTTGACATGTTCGGTGAGAAAGTATTAATTCAAATATGTTTAATTGTAGGTGCAGTATTAGCATTCGTCTCAACTGTAGTCTTTAATTATTGGAKTGTACTTCTCGTTACTTGCTTTATTTTCCTAGCATTTGATTTRCTTCGTCCAGCTTTAACGACGTTTTTATCAAAAGCAGCTGGAAAAGAGCAAGGATTCGTTGCTGGTATGAACTCAACGTATACGAGCTTAGGAAATATCGCAGGACCAGCGATGGGCGGAATATTATTTGATATAAACATTAATTATCCATATGCATTTTCAGGTGTTGTTTTAATCGTTGGTCTCGGCATTACATTTATGTGGAGAGAGAAACAGCTAGCTCAAAGTTTTGCGAAGTAATGTAGTGAATAACGAAAAGCCTCTTACTATTTTTATGGTAAGGGGCTTTTCGTTTATAAACTTAATCCAAACCGCTTTAATTCAATAAATATCCCCTCTAATTGCTTTCCTTTATCCGTTAACGTGTACTCTACACGAGGCGGAACTTCTGGATATACTTTTCTCGTTATAATCCCTTGTGCTTCTAATTCTTTTAGTCGAAGCGATAATGTTTTCGGACTAATCCCATCCATTGATTTTTGTAAATCACTAAATCGTAACGTTCCTTCGATAAGAAGGTCTCGAATAATTAAAAATGTCCATTTTGTACTAATTACGTCAAGCGTTTTAGCGATAGGACAAGGTATACCAGGTAAACCTTTCGTTAATACAACTGGATCTATATTGCTCATGGAAATAGCCTCCATAAAAATTTTTTGAATGAATTTGCCTTATCGTATCACAAAACTATCTTTTTCGTAACTATATGAAAAAAATATTACTACTTCCATAAAGGAAGTTAGTGCGTATACAATAGCAATACGAAACAGAAAGGATTTATATGAGGAGGTGGTGATTTCCATGGGGATAAAAAAGTTATTTGGATTTCTTAGTTTGTTTGTTATTTGTATTGTGCTTGTAGCATGCGGTGTGGAGGGAAAAACTGAATTTCAGTTATTAAAAGAAATGCCAAAGCCAAAAGCAATGACAATTGATTCTTCACTGAGTAAAAAGGAAGCGACAGAAATGGTTCATGCAGCGCAGCGCTTTTACGAATTTTGGGATACAGGTAAAGAGGAGCTTATTCTGCAGACTGTGACTGATAATTTCTTTGATAATACGTTGCCAAAAGGCCGTCCACAAGGTGTTGAAGGATTAAAATTTGCAGCGCAAAATTTTCATAAAGTCGTTCCTGATATACATTGTGAGATTGAAGATTTATTGGTTGTTGGTGATAAAGTAACAGCCCATCTTTCTTTTACAGGAACGCATAATGGTAAGAAAATCAATTTTTTTGCGATGGATATTTTACATGTGAAAGACGGAAAGATAACGGAAGATTGGCATTTAGAAGATAATCTTACACTACAGCAGCAACTCGGTTTAATAGCTGAAGAGTAGATCATATAGGGGAGAGAAAAGTGATGAAAAATATATTGATTATAAATGGACATGAAAAATATGGTACGAAAGAAGGACGATTAAATAGAACGTTAGTAGATTATATGGTAACTGTATTAAGCGAGAATCATCATGTGAAAACAACAACGATTCAAGATGGATACAGTATTAAGGAAGAGCAAGAAAAGTTTTTATGGGCTGATGTTGTAATTTATCAAACACCAATTTATTGGTTTAGTGTTCCTGGATTATTTAAAACWTATATGGATGAAGTRTATGAATAYGGYTTGTTCTTTAAAGGTGCAGATGAATAYGGAACAGGYGGTTTATTAAAAGAGAAGCAGTATATGTTTTCTACAACTTGGAACGCACCTGAAAAAGCATTTGGAGATAAGACGAAGTTCTTTGAAGGAGAAAGTTTAGAATCAGCACTTAGTCATTTACATCGTGTGCAGAAGTTTCTTGGTATGAGTCCGTTAAAGAGTTTTGCTTGTTATGATGTGGTGAAAAATCCTACTGTTGAGAATTATCTAGAGGACTTGAAGAACCATTTAGAAGAAGTCATTCAATAATTACAGTCATCCCCGTATTT
>NZ_JBFTMA010000409.1:0-3846 GCF_056396725.1 Bacillus sp. 05T31 | reverse complement strand
GGACTATAGAGAAAATAGTATACTCCGCCGCAAACTACAGCAGACAGTGAAGCCATAACCATTATTTTTTTTATCATATTGTTCCTCCGTAATTACTTCATGTGAACTACCCACCACTTAGTCTCTCTTGCGAGCTTACTTGAAGTGGGAGCTTCTCGGTTAAAATGGTCCCCCATATTCTATTATCAAGTAATAAAAAAAAATCGCAACAATTTGTTGCGAAAAATCACATTTTTTCTTTTCTATATATACATACTTGATTTTTTCCATTTTTTTTCGCTTCATATAACGCAATATCCGCTCTTTGCATTAACTCTTCTCTTGTAATCCCTTGCTCATATAACGCAACTCCAAAACTCGCTGTTAATTTCGAAATTCCAGAGAAATGCTTTGTTTCAATGAAAAATCGCAATGATTCCGCAACTTGAAACGCTTCTTTTTCTACCGTATTTGTCACTAATATTATAAATTCCTCTCCTCCCCATCTTGCAAATACATGTTGATCTTCAACTTTAGATTTCATAAGATCTGCAAGTTGTACTAATGCTAAATCGCCAAAATCATGACCATATGTGTCATTTACTGATTTAAAATTATCTATATCAAACAAAATAAGTGCAACTTTTTCATCATTACGTAATACATTCTCCCACTCTGTCTCCAATATTTGTTGGAATTTCAAGCGATTATATATTTCTGTCAATGAATCTATCATAGCCAATCTTTCTTGCTCTTGATAGATTTCATCTAATTCTGTAATCTCTGTGCATTTTACTATAAATCGCGATAAGTCTTCTGGTAATGGTGTCGCACGTAATAGAAAAGTAAATGCTTCTCCTTCATAATTGTACATTTTAATTCTTCTTCCATTTGATAAAGTATCATCCAGCCATGTTATATCGTGAGTCGTCGAATAATATCCGTTCTCTCTAATAAGATGTTCTGCAAACACTAAATGTTGTTCACGATACGTAAATAAATTATCATGTCCGAAGAATTGTAAAAAATTCGTATTACAATCAACAATCTCATCATCTTCTACTATAAATAATAAATCATTTTGAAAATCAAACATCGTTTGAAGCAATTCTTGTTGTAAACCTACTTGCCGCACTAAAGAAAGTTGATATAAACTCTTATTCACTTCCTCTAGTACCACTTGTGGAGTTACTGGTGCTATAACAATATTACGTATTCCTAACAGTAGTAAATCTGCAAACTGATTGTCTATCTGTTGATCCCAAATGATAATGAATGTGCTCTGTGAATTATATATATTCTTTATATATTTTATTTGAGCACAATCTGTTACATACATAATTACAATATGTGGTCTAGTTCTATGAAACAATATTTCTCCTTCTTCAAAACTATTTGCTATAAACATACATTTTGGATGGACGTTTTCTATCGTTTGTTGATGTGTACATCCATCTTCTATATAAAGGACATTCAACTGAAGATCTTGTAATACATTTTGGAAAACAGTATTCTCTAATAAAAAATGTAGTATGTTCATCACTAGTCTTCACTCACTTCATATATCTTGTTCTACTGAATTCCTCACAATCATTTTATAAAGAATTGTGAGGAACTCATATTAACAAGCTAATTGAGAATGTTATCTTCACTTATCTGCTCTGGAAATTCCTTTTTTAGTGTATGATTATATGAATTGTATCGTTTGTATGAATGCCCTGCCTTACTATTTAAAACTTGACAATTAAAATAAAGGTATTATATTCTTAAATTCAATAACTTACAAAATGTAAGTAGAGTATATTACATTTATTTTATATTAAGTTGATATGTAATTTGGAGGATATATAATGACAAACAATGACTTTTTTAACGTTTTATATGAACGCACATCTACACGTGCATTCAACCCTGAAAAAGAAATTTCATCTACAGAGTTACATGAAATTTTAAAAGCAGCTGCGCAAGCACCTTCTGCTTGGAACTTGCAACACTGGAAATTCCTTGTTTTCCAAGGCGAAGATGTACAAAAACGATTACACCCAATTGCTTATAACCAACAACAAATTCTTGATGCTTCTGCCGTAGTCGCTATTTTAGGTGATTTAGAGGCATATAAAAATGTTGAACCTGTTTACGGTCCAATTGTAGAACAAGGATTTATGAATGAAGAAGCAAAAGAGCGCTTAGCTAAAAATATTGAATCTGCATATACTCGGGAGCAATACCCACGAGATGCTGCCTTTTCAAATGCTGCTTTAGCAGCAATGCAACTTATGCTTGCTGCTAAAGCAACTGGCTGGGATACTTGCGCTATTGGTGGCTTCAATCCACAGGCATTAATGGAAGAATTCAATGTTTCATCTCGTTACGTACCAATTATGCTTATTACAATTGGTGAATCCACTTTAAAAGGTCACCCTGCACCGCGCATGAGCGTAGAACAAGTGAGTGAATGGGCAAAATAATAAAAAAACGAAGGTAATTTCATTACCTTCGTTTTTTTATTTTCCTGTCACACATCCGTAATATTACAATGTATTATTCGACATCTACACATAGAAAAATCGTAATTTTCATGCTATCCCCATAATCAAATATGACGTTTTGTGTCGAAATTTGTTAAAGTATCGGAATATAACCGTGTATTTTTGTTACAATTGTGATACAATGATAACAAATAGATAACAAGAGAGGGATTTTCATTGAGTTCATACGGAAGCTTTATCGCACTTTTAAGTTACATAGTAACTGTACTACTGCTATATTTTATTGGCGATGCTGCAAACATATCAGTGTTACAATTCCCTAAAGAAGAAGCGTTACAATTAGAAGCAGAAAAACATACTGCACGATCCATTGCACCACTACTCTTAGCTCTTCCTGTATATATCATCGTTTTATATAAAAGTAAAAAAGTGTAAAGGCTACCTATTTCATTCATTTCGGTGGTCTTTACATTTTTTTGTGACATTTCCCCTATTTTCAACATCATTCCATACTAAATACCCATCTAGTCATTTAAAATGAGAAAATMCCCTAGAAAAATTTCCATTATCTGTCCAGTCACYRACTRCCGAACTTACATAGATTATAAGTGTGAAGGGGGTGATGAGGATTATGTTTGGATCATTTGGATGCTGTGATAACTTTAGAGAATGCCATCATCGTGAAAGAGAGTGTGACCATCGCGAGAAAGAGAGAGAAAGAGAAAGAGAAGAAGTTAGACCACAACAACATGCTGTATGTAACGTCCTTAGAAACATTTCAGTTGGAACAGAAATTTCTTTCTTGAAAATTAGAGGAAATGGAACTTTTCACAATGTTGTATTTGAAGGATTTGCTAATGGTGTTGCTTTATTCTCTGCTTTAGCAATGCAACAAGGTCAAGGTCAACAACAAGGTGGAAAAGATAATCAAGGAAATAGAGATACTTTTACAGGTATTTTACGTGTTTGCCCAACTGATGTCATTGCAATCGCTATCTAATTCTCTATAGAACTAAAATAAAATGTAATTTTCTCATAGAAAAAACCTGAGACCGATTTCAAATCGACTCAGGTTTTTTTACTATTATATGCTTTTAACTAATTCAACAACTTCTTCAGCAGTTGACATTGTTAATGCTTTTTCTGCTAATGTTTCCATTTCTGCTTTTGACAACTTGCTTAGTTGTGTTCTTGCAGGAAGAATAGATGTTGCACTCATACTGAACTCATCTAAACCTAAGCCCAATAATAATGGGATAGCAAGTGAATCTCCCGCCATCTCACCACACATACCAGCCCATTTGCCTTCTTTATGAGCAGCATCGATAACCATTTTGACAAGACGTAAAATAGATGGGTTATATGGTTGGTATAAGTA
>NZ_JBFTMA010000408.1:0-3854 GCF_056396725.1 Bacillus sp. 05T31 | reverse complement strand
GAAATGAAGTATAATCTCCCTGCTTTAGTTGGACCGCATGAAGGGAAGTTAATGACAGAAAATAAATTAGAGCCAACAGTTGAAGTTCCAGCGATTGTAAATGCGAAAAAATTAAATACTGTTATTTGGTCAGTGTTAGTGGGAACGCTACTTTATATTGTATTAAGACTTGTTTTACGTAAGCGAGTGTCAGCGGCACTTCAGCCGTTAGTAAAGAATACGAATAGTGATTTATTAGATGAAATCGGATATCGTTCTATTGCGATAGGMTTCCCGGTGTTTACATTAGGAGCATTAATCTTTGCAATGATCTGGGCTCAAATCGCTTGGACGCGCTTTTGGGGTTGGGATCCAAAAGAAGTTTGGGCGCTTATTACTTGGCTCTTTTATGCTGCGGTATTACATTTACGTTTATCTAAAGGATGGCATGGAGAAAAATCCGCCTGGCTTGCAGTGATTGGTTTTGCAATCATTATGTTTAACTTTATTGTAGTAAACTTAATTATCGCGGGTTTACATTCATATGCATAGAGAAATAAAATAGGAGAGTGTATGTCACTTTCCTATTTTATTTTTGTCAAATTTTCTTCTTTTTTGAGAAAAACATGACAAAGTAGCGGTTGATTCTGTAAAATGATGTCGAGGACCAAATATACTGTTCAAAAAAAATACATAGTTTTGGAAAAAAAATGAACAAACTTTATTATTCTTGTGAAGCATAATATGGGAAGTGGAACGTTAAAAAATGCTTAATTAAACGAGGATAGGTGCAACATTATATTGTAGAAGGGTAGGTGTAAACCGTTGTGGTAAAAGTACGCAGCGGGTAGAAATGGAAAATGAATCAAGAATTTTAATTGTAGACGATGAGGATCGTATTCGTCGTTTATTAAAGATGTATTTAGAAAGAGAGCAATACACAATTGAAGAAGCGGATAATGGTGATACAGCTTTAGAAATGGCGTTACAAAATGATTATGATTTAATCCTACTGGATATTATGATGCCTGGTAAAGATGGTATCGAAGTSTGTAAAGGGATTCGTGAGAAGAAAGCGACGCCAATTATTATGCTGACAGCAAAAGGTGAAGAAGTAAATAGGGTACAAGGGTTTGAAGTTGGAACTGATGATTATATTGTAAAGCCGTTTAGCCCGCGTGAAGTAGTACTTCGTGTGAAAGCGGTATTACGCCGCGCTGTACCAACGACATTCTTTACACAAGATACAACGACGAAAGATGTTACTGTTTTCCCTCATTTAACAATTGATAATGATGCGCACCGCGTTACAGCGGATGGTAATGAAGTAAACTTAACACCGAAAGAATATGAATTACTATTATTCTTAGCGAAATCCCCGGATAAAGTTTTTGACCGTGAGCAATTGTTAAAAGAAGTATGGCAATATGAGTTCTTCGGAGATTTACGTACAGTTGATACGCATGTAAAGCGTTTACGTGAAAAGTTAAGTAAACAATCACCAGATGCAGCGAARATGATTGTTACCGTTTGGGGCGTAGGTTACAAGTTTGAGGTTGTGAACGACTGATGCTTTGGAGAAGTGTAGTAGGGAAGTTATGGATGACCATATTACTTCTCGTTTCGTTTGTTCTTGGATTTGTTGCTATTTTACTTTCACAGTTTTTTAGAACGTATTATGTTGATATGAGTGAAGCTAGGCTTCARAAAGTTGCAACWAGTGTYACGGAATTAATTGAAGAAGGTGCCGATGTAAAAACGATTGAGGATATTGCTTACAAATTTTCTGATCCACTTTCAAGGATTATCATTGTAGAAGACGGTAAGGAAATTTCTTCTTCGCCGAAACAAGAAGGATTAGTTACTCTTACAATAGATGATTTGAAAAATGATAAAGAATTAGCAGCTGTTTTTACAGATAAAAAGGATATTAAGAATAATATTAGAAAAACTTCTAATAGTAGGAAGAATAAAAATACTGAAAATGATATTATGATCGTCGGGAAACCAGTACAGTCAAAAAATCAAAGTGCAGTGTTTGTATATGAATCATTGCAAGTTCCAATACAAGGTATGGAGAGAACGACTGATTTTATTTTCTTATCAGCCGGGATTGCGATTATTTTAACAACTTTCTTTGCATTTTTCTTATCTACTCGAATTACGGCACCGCTTCGTAAAATGCGTGAGGTTGCATTTGAGGTAGCACGCGGGAAATTTGATACGAAAGCCCCTATGGTGTCGCAGGACGAAATTGGTGAGCTTGCAACTGCTTTAAATCAAATGGGGAAACAGTTGAAGTTTAATATGAATGCCCTGCAGCAAGAAAAAGAGCAGTTAGCTAGCATTTTGAGTAGTATGGCAGATGGTGTTGTTACGTTAAATCAAGAAGGTGAAGTCGTTGTTATCAACCCACCTGCAGAACACTTCTTACAAGTTTGGCAAGAAGAAAAAGAAGTAGAGTTAATTAAAAAACTGCCTTCTGAACTTGTTGAACTATTCCATCTCGTTGTAGAAAGTGAGCAACAACAAGTTGTTGAAATTAATTTGCAAAAAGGTAACTACGTAGTTCTTATGACACCGCTTTACAATCAAACAAAAATTCGTGGAGCTGTAGCAGTATTGCGAGATATGACGGAGGAGCGTCGTCTTGAGAAAATGCGTCAAGACTTTATTGCGAATGTATCACATGAACTTCGTACACCGATGGTAATGCTTCAAGGATATAGTGAAGCAATTTTAGATGATATTGTGCAAACGAAAGAGGAAATTAATGAGTTTGTTCAAATTATTTATGATGAATCTGTTCGTTTAGGTAAACTTGTAAATGAGTTATTAGATTTAGCCCGTATGGAAAGTGGACATGTAGAGTTACATATAGGTGAAGTAGATATTCATCCATTTGTCGAAAAAATTGGCCGTAAATTCCAGGGGATTGCAAAGGATAAAGAAGTCCAATTAACAGTGGATTTCCAAAGTCCAATTGAACAATATCCGTTTGATGCAGACCGTATGGAACAGGTACTGACGAATTTAATTGATAATGCAATCCGTCATACAAATGCAGGTGGACATGTTACACTTGTAATTAATACGAAAAATAGTGGCCTTACTTTCGAAGTGCAAGATTCAGGTGYTGGTATTCCAGAAGAAGATATTCCGTTCTTGTTCGATCGATTCTATAAAGCTGATAAAGCRAGAACKCGMGGGAAAAAARTTGGAACAGGACTCGGGCTTGCGATTGCTAAAAATATTGTTCAAGGTCATGACGGGAAAATTTCTGTATCAAGTGTCGTTGGAGAAGGAACTACATTCTCTGTATATTTACCAAATCGTATAATTTAGATATATATGTTTTTTAAAAGTTGATCATGAATAAAAGCTTTACTGTTTTTTTATTTTTTTGTAAGTGCAATTAAATAAAGAATGGTAGAGTTTTTTTTCTTTAATAATCAGAATGAAAATAAAAAGAGAGGTGTCATAATGAAATGAAACTTTATACAAAAACAGGTGATAAAGGGGAAACGAGTGTCATAGGTGGCCGAGTGGATAAAGATCATATACGTGTAGAAGCTTATGGAACAATTGATGAGGCGAATTCTCATATCGGATATGCCATGTCTAAATTACAAGAGGAATGTTTTCGTAACATTTATAACGAACTTGAAAATATTCAACATGAACTATTTGATTGTGGAGGGGATTTAGCAATAGTAGAGAAGAAAATCCCTTATAAAGTAACGATAGAGATGGTCGAGTATTTAGAGAGACGAATTGATTCGTATACAGAAGAAGCGCCGCCTTTAGAGCGTTTTATTTTACCAGGCGGTAGCGAGGTATCGGCTGCACTACACATTGCACGTACAGTTATAAGA
>NZ_JBFTMA010000407.1:0-3867 GCF_056396725.1 Bacillus sp. 05T31 | reverse complement strand
ACTATGTCTAGTTTAAAGGTTCGTCCAAGTATTGTAAGACCTCAAAATGTGCGAAGACAAAAATAAGCGGGATTATGCTCCGCTTATTTTTTATTGAAAATTTATTGTTTTTTTAACAAAAATCAAACATTTTTTTTGTACAATTAGAGTAGATATTGTGTATGGAAGGGGAAGAGGACATGATTAAACTATTTGTAAGTGATTTAGATGATACACTCGTTTACAATATGAATGATATGCAAAAAGAAGATGAACGAGCGCTTTGTTGGCTAGCTGAAAACGGGACAAATATTTGTTTTGCCTCTGGCCGTTTTACTCACCGAATTGATGAGGCGGTAAAAAGGTTTTCGTTCCCGTATTACACAACTAGTTTAAATGGAGCGACAATGATACTACCGGATGGAAAAGTATTTCATGAATCGAGTTTTGAAGATGGGGTTGCCCAGGAAATATATCGATATATACATAAAAAGGGACTAGCAGATATTGTTTGTACAAATGAGCAGCGATATACAAAAAGGAAGAATGAACATCACCATACTTTTGAAGAGTATATGGGAGTGCATATTGCTGAAATCGAAGAGTTAGAAGAGGAATTTGGGAAGACTGTACATCCTGCGAAATTATTTGTTTTTGGCGAAGAAGAAAAAATTGTAGCATTAGATCAAGAGTTGAGAGATACATTTCATAGCGAAGCGGAAGTCTTTATATCGGGTAAGCGATATGTTGACATTATGCCAAGAGGTGTAAGTAAAGGAAGCGCTCTGAAGCGATTAATGGAACATTTACAAATTGAAGCAAATGAAGTTGCATGTATTGGAGATTCTTTCAATGATATTTCTATGTTTGAAGTAACCCCGCACTCCTTCACCCTCCATCATGCTCATCCGTATGTGAAGGAGAAAGCAAATTATGTTGTCCGTTCGGTTGAAGAAGCTATTATGAAATTACCGTTACTTGTATAAAAAAGAAGCTCGTCATTGGCGAGCTTCTTTTTTACTTGAATAAAGATTTAACGAAATCAATGATACTAGAGAAGAAATCTTTTACTTTATCTAGGAAACTTTGCCCTTCATCAGATCCTAAGAAGGCAGACACATGGTCTTTTGCTTTTTCTAATTGGCTACCAACTTGGTTCCAATCGATATTAAGATTTTTCATTTTATCAAATAACGATACTAAGTTATCCAACTGTTCATCTGTTAATGTAATGCCAAGTTGATCAGCAATTTTTTTAATTAATGAACGTAAATCTTCAGTGGTTTTGGGCTGTTCTTTTGCAATTTCTTCTTTAATTTTTGCAACAAGTTGAACTGCTTTTTCTTCGCCGATTTTATCACCAAGCTGGGCTGTTTGTACCATTTCTTCATTGGCTACTTTTTTTACTTCTTCAGGAATGGCTTTGTTTGATGTTGTTTCATAGGCCTTCATTAAACCTGTTAAAGCAGCAGTTCCTGAAACTTTAAATGGTGCAGTAATTTGAATCTCTGCATCTTTCACACCTGCTGTAATAAGTGCATTTGTGTACATTGCATCTGTTATCGAATTAATGTTTTTTGAGCGTACAATGAGACCTGACCCTGGTTTTGTGTATGTAATCATAGAAGAGGAAATTGCTCTCGTACCAATTTGCGCTTTTGGAACGATGCCCTCTAGAAATTTATGTTCTTCCGCATTAGATACAGTAATAATTTGTGCATCTTTTGGTGCTTTCATTTCTTTCAAAAGATCTTGTTTCTGTTGTTCAGATAAGTTTTCTCCTAGTGTAACAATTGATTCTCCCTCAATGATGTCTGCAAATGAAGCTGTYGGCATAATAAATACGGCTACAGCTAATAGCAGAGCTAGTAATTTCGTTTTCACGAAAAATCGCTCCCTTTCTCTTTCTTAAATTTTCGGGCAACACAGTTATTATAGTATATTTTTCTTATTTGTCACCTAGCTTCTTCCACATTTCAAAAAAGAAGTATGCAGATTGTCGGATTCTTTTTGTTTCTCGTCATGAATATGGTAATATAGTGCTGAGATAGTTGAAAGGAGACATATACATATGAAAACTTTAGGATACATATTAATGGAAAATGGCGAAAAAATCGATTTAGAATTTTTCCCAGAAGAGGCAC
This sequence comes from Bacillus sp. 05T31, assembly GCF_056396725.1. Classification (NCBI taxonomy): domain Bacteria; kingdom Bacillati; phylum Bacillota; class Bacilli; order Caryophanales; family Bacillaceae; genus Bacillus; species Bacillus sp. 05T31. The sequence goes on along the minus strand of NZ_JBFTMA010000407.1, from coordinate 1,744 downwards.
CAAAAACAGTAGAAAACTTTAAAAAATTAGCAGAGCAAGGATTTTATGATGGTGTGACATTCCACCGCGTTATTCCTGGCTTCGTAAGCCAAGGTGGAGACCCAACAGGCACAGGTGCAGGTGGCCCAGGTTACTCTATCCCATGTGAAACTGATGGAAATCCTCATAGACATCTTGTTGGATCACTTTCTATGGCACATGCTGGTCGTAATACAGGTGGTAGCCAATTTTTTGTTGTTCATGAGCCACAACCGCATTTAGATGGCGTACATACTGTATTCGGTAAAGCAACAAGCGGTATTGAAACGGTATTAAACATGCGTCAAGGCGATGCAATGAAAGAAGTTAAAGTTTGGGAAGAATAAGTTACGAGAAAAAGAGAGCGATTTTGCTCTCTTTTTTATTTCCTATAAACAGGGATTGGTATATATTTTAAAGTATATGACACAAATAGGACGGCTACTAACGTTAAATTATATTGTTCATGAGAACAAACTTTTAACAAAATACATAGGATGGAGTACGAATTATATGCTTCAATAAATGTATTTCTCTTAACATATTGCTTTTGGTAGAACTACTTTGTTCAAAAGTGGTTAATAAGTGAAATGTGATGAGAAAGGGATTTTCCTTTTAGTTCCTATATAGTATTGTCTCTTTTTTGAGCGGTGTAATAGAAAGAAATAGCGTGGAAACATATATTTGACTTTCTTCTTAACGCTTTGTATGATTATCAAGTTGTTTCAGCCCCTTCTCACTCTGGTAAAAATATTGTAGAATGAATGTGATATGAAAAGAGTGATTGAGGGGATAAATAGTTTGTAACTTTTGTAAGAAGGGATAAGGGTTATGTTAATTCGTTTTAAAAAAAGTTATGAAAAAATTGCAATGGGGCTTCTTTCATTTATGCCAACTGAAAAAGATGTGAAAACATTACAATTGACAATGAAAGAATATGAAGCGAAAGAGGATTGGCAATTGTATTTGTGGAAACAAAATGAAGATTTTGTTGGGATAATGGGGATTATAAAAAAAGAAGATCAGGTATTGGAAATTCAGCATTTGAGCGTGAATCCGTCTCACCGTCATATGGGGATTGGGACGAAGATGGTTCAAGAGCTTAAGAGTAAATTTCTTGAGTTTACAATTTGCGGAAATGAGCAAACAGCAAGTTTTTGCAAAAAGTGTAAAGAGCTTGAACAAAATATACATTCATGAAAGCAGGGATAAGTAGTTTATTATCTCTGCTTTCTTTTTTGTAGTTGCTCGTGTCGYTCAGAAATGACTTCTGTTCGATCACGCAATGTGTGCTTAYTTATGATGTATTCAYCAGGAATGACGTTCACATCTTTCCAAGAGAGGTTTTGTTTCTTACATAACTGTATGCATTGTTTTTCTAACGATACGTCTAATAAGGGTAAAAATAACGGCGCAAAAATTTCCTTTTTGTGGATAGAGTGTAATCTTTCATTTAATAAGAACATAAGTTGTTTATGATCTATTCCTAATTGATGTAAAGATGTACTGTTCTTTTCTAAAAGTGCTATTGCGCTTTTTATCATCTTCTCTGCACCATTCCAGTTGGATCGTCTGTGATGGTATAAGGAAACAGCAATTTGAATGAGACCGACTAAGTAATTGTCGCGTTCTCCTCTAGGTTTTAATTTCCAATACTCTTCTAATATTTCATGACATTCAAAATAATCATAGTCTCCGTGAAAATGAATTAAAAATTGTATGTACT
>NZ_JBFTMA010000406.1:0-3871 GCF_056396725.1 Bacillus sp. 05T31 | reverse complement strand
AAACTGAAAAATGTAAAAATCTAAAAATATAAGTATGCTATAATGTTAATATAGTTAATTGGTAATTAAGGAAAGGATTGGATGTAATGATCGAAATTTTGAATGTGTCAAAAAGTTATAATGGATCTACCTATGCAGTAAAAGATTTAAGTTTATCTGTACCGAGCGGAGAAATTTTTGGGTTTTTAGGACCGAATGGTGCGGGTAAATCAACGACAATTAAGATGATTACTGGTATTCATGGGGTGGACAAAGGAACCATTGCAATCAACGGTAAAGATATTATGAAAAATCCGATGGAAGCGAAGAAAACATTTGGCTATGTTCCAGATAGCCCGGATATGTTTTTACGATTAAAAGGGATTGAATATTTAAACTTTATGGCTGATATGTATGAAGTACCGAAGGAAGTAAGACAAGAACGAATAGAGTCATTAGCGAAGAAGTTTGATCTGTACAATGCTTTATCTGATCAAATTCAAAGTTATTCACACGGTATGAGACAAAAGATTGTTATTATCGGTGTGCTCGTACATGAACCAGATGTGTGGATTTTAGATGAACCGTTAACAGGTCTTGATCCGAAATCTGCATATATTTTAAAAGAAATGATGAGAGAACATGCTGATAAAGGGAAGATTGTATTTTTCTCGACACACGTATTAGAAGTAGCTGAAAAAATATGTGACCGCGTCGCGATTATTAATAAGGGAAATCTTCAGTTTAAAGGGAATTTAAATGAAATGAGAGATCATTTTGAATCCAATGAATCACTTGAAAAAATGTTCTTGGAGATGACGGGCAATGAGTAAAATTTGGACGTTAACGAAAGTATTATTGAAATTAAATTATGCAGATTTCATAACAGATAAAAAGAAAAGATGGGCGTATTTATTTTCATTTGCAGCCATTTTATTTGTAGGTTTTTTAATATTCGGTTCGATGACCCATGGAATATATGAAGGAATGATACACCTCGGACAGGATCCAGGAATTGTTATTGCGATGGGATTAGCAGTTGCTAGTATATGGGTATTTTTGATGAGTATTATGAACATTTTAACAGTGTTTTACTATAGTAATGATGTTGAAATGTTGCTACCGTTACCATTAAAACCAGCGCAAATTATTTCGGCAAAGTTCTTTACAGTGTTAATTACACAATACGTAATGAGCTCGTTTATTTTATTGCCTATCTTTATTACTTACGGTTTAAAGAGTGGTGCTTTCATTACATATTATATTTATATGATTGTCATTTACTTATTCTTCCCGATCATTCCGCTAGTTTTAGCTTCGTTAATTATGACAATTATTATGAGGTATACGAATATAGCGAAAAATAAAGATCGAGGAAGTATATTTATTGGAATCGTAAGTATACTATTTATCGTCGGAATCAATGTATTTATGCAATGGAGAAATAAAAGTGCAGTATCTGGAGCTGGAGATTCAGTTGCGAATTATCTTACAAATAATCAATCCTCCCTTTTCATACAAATGACAAATTATTTTCCGACTACATATTTTGGTGCAATGGGATTAGTAGAAAATGCATCGTGGAAGGGAATATTATACGTACTAATATACATTCTTATTTCTATCGCATTTTTCGGKTTGTTTTAYTACATTGCAGAGCGTACATATTTAAAAGGRGTTATTGGACTTTCAACGAGTACAGCAAARAAAGAGGTAATTTCAGCAGAAGGCTTACAGAAATCAACAGTACAAAGTTCACATTTAAAAGCGTATGTGAAAAAAGAATTTAAAACGTTATTCCGCACGCCACAATTTTTCTTAAATTGTATTGTGCAAACTTTYGTTATGCCAATTATGCTGTTCTTTGTTTTGTTTGTACAAGATGGAAATTTAAAATGGATTACAGGGTATATTGATAATCCAGAATCAGCAGGTTTCGCAATTGGTGTTGGCCTTTGTGCRTCSTTATTTTTAATGGGRARTAACGTWATTGCAACAACGTCATTCTCACGAGATGGAAGCTCTTGGTTTGTGAATCGTTACTTACCAGTAAAGGCTTCRGATATCTTTTTTGCGAAAGCGATAACGGCCTGGTTAATTAATGTAGTCATTTTAGGAGTATTCGGTATTACAATGGCATTTGTAGCAGGTATTTCGCCAGTCTTCATGATACTTTGGTTCTTACTAAGTGCGAACGGTTTATTGTTAATTAATTTAATCGGTACACGCTGGGATGCACAAACTGCAGATATTCATTGGGATACAGAACAGAAATTATTTAAAAGTCGATATACAACTTTGTGGAATTTTTTAGCTAATATTTTAATAGCTTTAGTTATTGTAGCGGGTGTAAGTGTATTATACTTCTTCCTTCAAGTAGGACTTTGGATTATGTTTATCGTTTTATTTGTAATGTTTACGATTGTAAATTATATCTTTATTAAAATTTTAAAATTAGGCGCTGAGCGTATATTGTCAAATATTAATTAAAAAGGTAGATCCTCTGTATTCGTGCAGGGGATTTATCCATAGATGGAGGAGAAAAGGTGAAGAAAATAGCAATTGTAACAGGGGCAACTCGTCTGAATGGAATTGGTGCAGCTGTATGCAAGGTGCTTGCTCAAAATGGGATAGACATTTTTTTCACGTACTGGCCTCGGTATGATAAAGCRATGCCRTGGGGAATGRATGATCAAGARCCCTTTTTGTTGAAAAAGGAAATTGAAAGTTACGGCGTTCGATGTGAAATGGCAGAAATAAACTTATCGCAGTCTTATTCGCCTAATCGTGTATTGTATATGGTATCAGAACGTTTAGGGGATCCATCTATTCTTATTAATAATGCGGCGTATTCTACTCCTACGAAAATTGAAGAGTTAGATGTAGAACAGCTAGATAAACATTATACGGTTAATGTTCGTGCTCCTATGCTATTAAGCTCATTATTTATTAAACATTTTTCACTTAAAACGAGTGGAAGTATTATAAATCTTACTTCTGGGCAGTCATTAGGCCCGATGCCAGATGAACTAGCATACGTAGCAACAAAGGGAGCAATAGAAGCATTTACTAAGTCAGTTGTACCAGTAGCTATGAAGAAGGGGATTACAGTCAATGCTGTTGATCCAGGACCGACGAATACAGGATGGATTACAGAGGAATTACAGCATCATTTAGTATGGAAATTCCCGCAAGGAAGAGTTGGAGAACCGGTGGATGCGGCACGCTTAATTTCTTTTTTAGTAAGTGAAGAAGCGAAGTGGGTTACTGGGCAAGTCATTCATTCGAACGGTGGTTATTCATAAAAATATTATGTTAACAATTGTTGAGAAATAAAAAAATTAGTAATTATTTTGTTTTTTGTATAAATAAAATGTCAAGAAAGATAAAAAATTGATAGGGGAGTATGTTGTCATTTGTAGATTGTAAATCTTCATGTGACAACATACTCTTTTTCTTTTGCTACAGAGGAGGAAAATGTAGTAGAAAAAACTCGAATATTAAAATGAATTTATCGTTTTTTGTACGTATTATTATGAAGATTACTGTCGGAAAGATGGTGATTCGTATGAAAAGGGATTTTTTAAGGGGAAATAGAATCGTAAAGAGAAGGATAAAATTGTAAACATAGGGGGATTTTTATGAAAATGAAAAAGGTCGCTATCGCATCAGTAGCAATTGGTACAATGCTTACAATGGCAGCTTGTAGTACCTCCACAGATAAAGATGCAGCAAAGAAGGATCAGGCAACTGCACAAAATGAAGAGCAATCGAAAACGACAAGTGCAGATGAAGCGTCAAAAACAACGAAAGATACTGAAAAAGACACAAATACTTCTTCGAATGAAAAAACAGATAAGGATGCAAAAAATACAAAGGAATCATCAGGAAC
>NZ_JBFTMA010000405.1:0-3878 GCF_056396725.1 Bacillus sp. 05T31 | reverse complement strand
ATTCTGCATCATCTAATAATGGATTTGTCGCATAAGAATGTTGTTTTTTGTAGCGCTCAATTACTTTTACTGAAATGTCTTTTGAAGTGTCTTTAAATAGTGGTGAAACGGCATCGGCAATCTCTTCTGGACTATGTGTATCAACCCATTGCTGCGCTTTATATAGTGCGCGCGTGAATTTTTCTGCAGCAGCTTTATCTTTCTTTAAGAAACTTTCTTTTGCCATAAACGTTGTATAAGGGACAGTACCAGATTCAGCTCCGAAAGACGCGACGATATAACCTTTTCCTTCTTTTTCAAGTATACTTGCAGTCGGTTCAAAGAGCTGTACAAATTCTCCCGTACCAGATGCAAAGGCATTTGCAATATTAGCAAACTCGATATTTTGAATTAAGTTCGTATCTTTGCGAGGGTCAATGCCATTTTTCTTTAAAACGTATTCACCAACCATTTGCGGCATGCCGCCTTTACGCTGTCCTAAAAACGTAACGCCTTTTACGTCGTTCCAATTAAAAGAGTCTAATTTTTTACGGGAAACTAAAAATGTACCATCTGTTTGTGTAAGCTGCGCAAAATTAATGACAGGATCTTTTGCTCCTTGTTGATGAACATAAATAGACGTTTCTGAACCAACGAGAGCAATATCAATTCCGCCAGATAAAAGGGTGGTCATCGTTTTATCTCCGCCGGCTGTTGTTTGTAAGTCAATATTTAAGCCTTCATCTTTAAAAAATCCTTTTTCAATTCCAACATATAATGGTGCGTAGAAAAGAGAGTGTGTAACTTCGCCAACGCGAATTTTTTGAGCTTGTTCTTTCGTACTTTCCTTTGTACTACTACAAGCAGCGAATGTGAAAACAGCTAGTAACATGATGCAAAAAACGGTTATTAATTTTTTCACTATATGACACCTCCTAGAAGTCAATCTACAAGCATAATATGTAGGTAAGTGCCCATATGTGAGTATAGATAGCAGGAATTTTTCGGGTAATAAAGAAGTACAAATATAAGGGGTGATAAAATGGATTACGAATACGATGATAGCGTACATTTACATCTTGATTATTTCGGAACTGAATGTGATATGGAATCGATTGCTTATAAGAGGAAGCATGAAGACGTGTGGGATGTGTATTTTAATTTTGGAGTATACGGTCTTCAGAAAGAGGAGATAGAGACAGGTCGGTTTATGGACGAATATGCCGGTTATTACGTTTTTTCTGTAAATGCTCGTGATTTGAGCTGGGAATTTGGAAGTGCTCAGTTTGAGGAATGGGTTTTGAAGAACCATATAGTAGAAAAAACGCTTCAAAAATAGGGAGGAATTTTGTGTTTGAATTTCTCATCTTATTGCTTATTTGCGTAATTGGAATTTACATCATGCAAGTGCTTACTTACCGATTCGCAAAGAAAAATATTCATAAATATAAGGAAATGAAATGGATTTATATGTGGCTAGACATGACTATGAAAAAGGGTCCGAGATTAGATTTGTTTGATTTTGTACTTATAGTAATCGTAAGTATCATATGGAAAATATGGATGCTTCCTCTTGTATAGTAAACATGCTAATCATCGTATCCTAATAAATAACGAGAAGAACCTGTCACACGACAGGTTTTTCTCTATTTGGAGCATGTAGTGTTACATGGAAAATCCAATATATACGACAAATTACGACAAAGGGATTCATACATATTTGTTATTCTATTAAAGGTCATTATTTGTAATGTATATATAGGAGGATTTTTTAATGTTAAAAAAATTATTATTATTTTTACTTACGGGCTTATGTGTAGTTGTTTTAACAGCTTGTAAAGATGAAGAGGAAAAGCTGAAGGTAGCGGAAGAACAGAAAATAGATGAGAAGAAAGTTGAAGAAGATAAGAAGGTAGAAGAGGAAAGCAAACAAGAAGAGCAGCAAAAGGAAGAGGAAGAAAAACGTAAGCAAGAAGAGCAGCAAAGAGTAGAGGAAGAAAAACGTAAGCAGGAAGAGCAGCAAAGAGTAGAAGCAGAAAAACGTAAGCAAGAAGAGCAGCAAAAGGAAGAGGAAGAAAAACGTAAGCAAGAAGAGCAACAAAGAGTAGAGGAAGAAAAACGTAAGCAAGAAGAGCAGCAAAGAAGAGTAGAGGAAGAGAAACGTAAGCAAGAAGAGCAACAAAGAAGAGTAGAGGAAGAGAAACGTAAGCAAGAAGAGCAACAGAAGATTCAGCAACAACAGTCTGCACAACAAGAGAGAACACAAAAACAAGAAAAAACAACAGGTGGTAAACCGACCAGATCACAAATTTCGGTTGGTTCACATGTAGTTATTCAATTAGATAAAGATTATAGTAAAACAGTGAGCGGTGTTGTGAAAGATATTTTAACAAACACGGAAACACATACGTACGGAATTAAGGTTCGATTACAAGATGGACAAATTGGCCGTGTTCAAAGTGTTGGATAAATAAAAAAAGAGGTCGTCCATTTTTGGACGACCTCTTTTTTATTATACTTGGCTAGTGCGGAAAAATGGAAGCTTCTGCACAGCGTAAACTAACCCGTATGCAAGAATTAAGCACATAAGGGGGTTAATGAAAAATCCGTAGCGATTAATTGCTAAGAATAAGTTTGAGAAGATGATGTAAATAACAGAACTTGCTACTAGCATCATAACGCGCTTATGCTTAAATGAATTTAGCATGAAGCAGAAACTGCTCAAGAATGTACCGATGATAAAGACTCTATGACACATTTGTATAAAGTTATGAATACGGTATTGGTCTACAGCAGGAGCTGTTTTGAATAATTCAATTGTTTTACCGACAGTGAACCAAGAGAACCAATATGTGAAGTCCGTTTTAAATCCATTTTTGATTAAATCTTTTGCGTATGCCTCTTTATCATCTAAGCCCTGGGCYTTCATTTGRTTAACTACATTTTCATAGCCRATTTTGTTAAAYGGATCYGCACCGGCAATTAATGGGTCTGCACCTTGCGTTGAGAATAAGATAAATTGATTGAACGCTAAATAGTTACGAACAACCCAGGCACCGATGATAAGGAACGGACCAATGAGCCATAATAATCCAATTCGAATGGAGTCTTTAAATCCATATGTGAACAAGACGACAAGAACAGGAATAAGCATCATTGGGGCTGGGTTTGGACGGAACATAAGTAAAATAGCAACAACAATTCCAAACCATATATGGAATTTTGTTTTATTGTATTTCCATGCAAGAACAAATACATACACGCTTAACGATAATAAGAATATTGAAGGAACTTCTGTTAGTAATGTACGGAAGTATGTATAGTTACTCGGATAAATAGCATATAAAATACTTGCGACAATTCCATAAATATTCTTTTCAAATAACTCTTTTCCTATTAAGAATACTAATAACACTGTGCARAGGTTCAGTATCATATTAATGAYRGTTGCYACGTAATAGTAAGGAAGTGATGTAACATCAGAAATAATCATGGCGCCAGCTAATAATAGCGGCTGACCTGGTGTAATGTATGCATTTTTTCCAGGCACTTCACTAGGTTCTAAATAAACATAGCCAAATACACCATGTTTTAATAGCTGTTCAGCTGTTAACGAATAGTTRAASGCATCATWTGCACCATATGTTACTTTGACTAMYTCTCCATYTAATCCTGGCTGCTTTACTAGACAAAAAACGTGCAGTAGGAAAGAAAGCGCCAAAATCGCATATACCGCTTTAGGTAGATTTTTAAACTTATTTAGCAAAAATGAGCATCTCCTTTTTTATTATTACTTTCGTATTTTCATGATAAAACCCTAATAGTATTAAGGTTTTCCAAAACATAGTTATTATATCATAAAGTGGAATGAAGGAATTTAGTTTTTTAAGAATGAATAG
>NZ_JBFTMA010000404.1:0-3887 GCF_056396725.1 Bacillus sp. 05T31 | reverse complement strand
TTTAATAAGCCAAGTAATAAGAAAAGTAGTGCAAAACAAGGTCAGCAAAGACGTGGCCGTTAAATAGTTATAATTTTAAAAGAGGCGCAAATAATTGCGGCTCTTTTTTATTTTTATACAATGAAGTCGTTTGAAAGATAATGAGATTTTCTAAAAAACACGAGTCCTGTTATTTAATAATTGGGACATATTCTATAATAATCAATTGAGAAAATATCGTAAATTTGAGATAATTTGGTTATATGAATCGGAATTTAAAATGTAATACAGGATATGTATTACTATAGATATCGTAGAAGGGGGAGGAGAAATATAGTGAATTCATGGGGAAGACCTAGAATGAAAATCCAAAGAACAAAAAGTGAATGGATTTGGGATATCATTGGATATTCATTTTTCTTAGGATCAATAATTTTTTTGATCACCATTTGGGGAGGATTACCTGAGGAAGTACCGGGACATTATAACGCAAATGGGGTTGTAGATCGCTGGGGGTCAAAATGGGAACTTTTGATTCTACCAGGAATCGGGACATTTATAATACTTTTAATGCAGACTTTAGAGAAGTTTCCAGAAGTTAATAACTATCCACAAAGACTTAATGAATCGAATGCTAAGCAGTTTTATTTAAATAGCCGAAAAATGATTAATCAATTAAAAAATGTTTGTTTAGTTATTTTTGCTTTAATCCAATTTGAGACAATTTCAATAGTTTTAGGTTGGGGCGGGGGTTTAGGTAAATTATTTTTACCAATAATAATTATCGGAACAGTTATTCCAATTGTTATAGGAATAATAAGGCAACGGAAAATTAAATAATACGGATTGAATAAACATTCTAATTTATGACGTTATTTCGTTATCGGGCGCTATTATGGGATGCAATTTAGAATTTTAAATGAATTTATTATAAATTTCGTATAGGGAAGTTTGTTTAATCAAAAATTAAACAATTTTATTTTACCTCCATCCTAATTTTAGGACGGGGGTATGYGTGTTTGCGGTTTTAAAATTTAATAACTTTAATGTCTTTCTACAGGGGGATACCAAAAATGAAATTTTAAAATTTCATTCACCGTATTAAAAATAAATTTTAAAATTCATAAAGGAAATGTAAAGTAGGTTGTTGTATATRTACGATAACAGGAAACTTTTYACATACTAAACATATACTTTAAATAAACCGACAGTCGGTCCGTAGGAAGGAGTACATGAATGAGGATCGTAAAAGAATATGGGGARCGTAGAAATGAAATTTTAGAAACTGCTGAACGTTTGTTTGTTACAAAAGGGTATACGAAAACTACAGTAAATGACATTTTAAAAGAGATTGGTATAGCAAAGGGGACGTTTTATCATTATTTTAAGTCGAAAGAAGAAGTAATGGATGAAATTATTATGAGGATTATTAAAGCGGATGTTGCTAAAGCGAAAGCAATTGTCTCTAACCCTAATATCCCAGTTTTGGATAAGCTATTTCGAGTTTTAATGGAACAATCACCAAAATCAGGAGATGTAAAAGATAAAATGATTGAACAATTTCATCAGCCAAATAATGCGGAAATGCATCAAAAAAGTATAGTACAATCAATTATTCATTTATCTCCTGTTTTAGCAGAGATTTTAGAACAAGGAATCGCTGAAGGCATATTTTCTACTCCATACCCACAAGAAACGATTGAATTATTACTCTCTTCAGCACAAGTCATATTTGATGAGGGTTTATTCCAGTGGAAGCCGGAAGAAATGATGAGGAGGGCTAAAGCTTATATCAAAATGATGGAAGCATCTGTTGGAGCGAAAGAGGGAGCCTTTGATTACATGGTGGAGGTTTTAATCAAACAGAAATAGTAATTTTCTGTTTGGATATTATCGACCGACAGTCGGTCTGAATCGAATGAAAGGTGTGATAAGGATGTCAGCTAGTATAAGGTCTTCGATGAAAGATTTTCACTTAATGGTGAGTGGACAAATTATTACTATTTTAGGTTCAACACTTTTACGTTTTGCCCTGTCATTATATGTGCTAGATATAACAGGGCGTGCTGATATATTCGCAGGATTATATGCGGTAACGAGTATTCCGTTTTTACTAGCTCCTCTCGGCGGAGCGATAGCAGATCGTTTCAATCGCCGTGATTTAATGGTTATTTTTGACTTTATCAACGCTGCGATTGTATTAAGCTTTATAGTTTTGTTATTTACTGGACCTGTATCTATTATATTGATTGGAACAATTATGTTTTTACTAGCAGTCGTTAGTGCAATGTATTCACCTGTTGTAATGGCGAGTATTCCGCAATTAGTTCCAGAGAATAAGTTAGAGCAAGCGAACGGTATCGTAAATGGTGTGCAAGCATTGTCAAATATAGTTGCTCCTGTATTTGGAGGAATATTGTACGGCATAATTGGTTTGAAAATGCTCGTAATAATAAGTTGTCTTGCTTTCTTTTTATCTGCGATTTTAGAAATGTTTATTAAAATACCTTTTATAAAAAGAGCACGAGAAAGCCATATAATACCGACAATTGTAAAGGATATGAAAGAAGGATTTATATATGTTTTAAAACAACCATTTATTTTGAAATCTATGCTTTTAGCTGCATTACTAAATTTAATACTTACACCGCTATTTGTTGTTGGCGCTCCAATTATTATACGAGTAACAATGGAAAGTAGCGACACGTTATACGGAATTGGAATGGGATTGATCGATTTTGCTACTATTTTAGGTGCATTATCGATAGGTTTTTTTGCGAAAAAGCTACAGATGAAAACATTGTATTACTGGATGCTTTTAATAGCTTTATTAGTACTACCAATGGCACTATCAGTTACGCCAGCTATTCTTAATTTAGGATACTATCCACCATTTATCCTCTTTATACTTTCTTCTATTCTAATTGCAATGATCGTGACAATTGTATCCATCTATGTGATTACTGTAGTCCAAAAGAAAACACCAAATGAAAACCTAGGAAAAGTAATGGCAATTATAACAGCGGTATCTCAATGTATGGCACCCATTGGGCAAGTCATTTATGGTTTTATGTTTGAAGGATTCAGTATGAAAATTTATTTACCTATATTAGTTATTAGTTTCATAATGATAATAATAGCGATAGTGACGAAGAAAATATTATGGAATGAAGGGAACTAGCTCCATATGATTAGGAGAATGTTAAAAAGAGATTTCTCTCAAAATAAAATGATAATTACCATTCTATTTATGTTTATCATGTTATCAAGTCTTTTAATCGCAAGTGCTTCAAGTAACGTTATAAATCTATTGAACTCAACGGATCAATTGTTTAAAGTATCAAACGCACCGCACTTCGTACAAATGCATGCCGGAGAAATAAACCAAAAGTCAATTGATTCATTTGTAGCGCAAACTCCTTTTGTAAAAAAACAACAAACAGCAGAGATGGTTCAAATAGGCGGATCTAACATTTTTATAAAGAAGAAAAATCAAGCGGAACATAATAGTGTAATGGACATTAGCTTCGTTAAGCAAAATAGTACTTTTGACTTTTTATTAGATTTAAATAATGAATTGATCGATGTTAGGAAAGGGGAAATAGGTGTACCAATTTATTATATGCAAAAATATAATTTGCGTATTGGAGATAAAATTTGGGTTGTTAAAAATAATAATGAGCTAGAATTTACTATTTCGGCATTTGTTCGTGATGTTCAAATGAACCCATCACTTGTTAGTTCAAAACGATTTGTAATAAGCGATGAAGACTTCGAAAGAATAAAGGGGAATTTTGGAGAAAGTGAATATCTTATTGAATTCCAGCTAACAGATTTAAATAAAATAAATGAATTTGAAACTTTATACCAGTCATCAAACTTACCTCAAAAAGGTCCCTCTATTACGT
>NZ_JBFTMA010000403.1:0-5519 GCF_056396725.1 Bacillus sp. 05T31 | reverse complement strand
GTGCAGAAACGTTGAACTTAATACTAACACTGGCTAAGTATTAAATTCACTTAGACGCTTATACATACAACTTCTTCATTTTTAACACATGGTAGGCGTTTGTATATATTATTACAAAACATATTTTTATTAAGGGGGATTTTATTATGCCTACACCGTCACAAGAACAAGTTGAAGAAGCTCGTGAAACGTATGTCAGTCGTATTATTTTAGTTGGTGGATCAGCTTTATTTTTAACAGGTGGTGTTATATCGGCAATTTCAGCCTTTAAAAGTTATAACCGTTTGGCAAATACGCCACCTTCTTCAGATAACTCCTAACTGCCTCGTTCACTCCTTTACATTATACAAACGCCGCCTCCAATGAAGAGACGGCGTTTTGTTCATCATAATTTCCTCTTTTAATCGACTTGAAGAATCCATCTACATAAATTTAATTAAATTCGACCGTAAACGCTTGATCATAATACACCGTGTTTAGATTCACGACAAATAACTTTTCATCTCCAAATATCGTTCTAAAGACCTCTATAGATTCTTGTCCTTTAACAGTCTAATACGCTTTTCCTTATTACCGAATTCCTCTCTTTCATCTTCGTCTACTATGAAGATGAAAGAGAGGAATAGGCCGACTACTCATAGTATAGCTTTATAAACTAAAATCACAAAAATAGATACATCCATATAAAAAAGCCGGTGTTATTTTGAAGTATAATTGTACTCCAAAATACACCGACTTGAAATTAGTTCTTTTTACAAAATATAAGTATCTATCGAATGCCCACAGTATTTTCCGAACTTACTTCACCACAAACTTAGTCTGACTACACCCATCCTTCTGCTTCGTTACTTCTAATACAGCTGGCATTGCGTTTTTCAGTTCTTGAACGTGTGAAATTACGCCGATAAAGCGACCTGATTTTTGCAAGTCGATTAGGGCGTCAACTGCTTTCGTTAATGACTCTTCATCTAATGAGCCGAATCCTTCATCGATAAACATCGTTTCGATGGAAATACCACCCTCATACGCTTGAATTACATCTGCCATTCCAAGTGCTAAGCAAAGTGATGCGTTAAATTTCTCACCGCCAGATAATGTTTTTACATCTCGGGTTTGACCTGTATATGCATCATATACATCTAATCCTAATCCACTTTGTCGATTCCTCTTTTCAACTCGTTCGCTTCGTTTTAAATAAAATTGTCCATTTGATAATTTACGTAGTCGTTCGTTCGCAATTTGAACAATTTGTTCTAAATACTCAATTAAGATGTAACGTTCAAAGGATATACGACTATCGTTATCCCCTTTCATTACTTCATATAAATCAACAAGTTCTTGGAATGCTTTTTCTTCCTCATGAATTTGTTCATCAATTCGTTTAATATTTTCATGTAAATCCGTAATATATGATACGGCGTTTTGAGCACGTTGTCGTTTTTCTTTAATAATATCAAGGYTAATTTCCAATTCTTTCACTTGCTCATCTAATGAAGAAATGTCCATATACTCTTTATCTTTTAAGTCTGCTTTTAATTCTTCAATTTGTTTTGTAAGTACTTCTAGAGATGAGTAATAACTTTGGATTTCTTGTTGTAACTTATCCATCTCAGCATCATTTAATTTGGATTCTTTATATGTTAATTGATCTGTAAATCCGCTTTGTTCTAGCTCTTTCATAAAGCGTGTGAACGTCTCTTCTTTCTTCTCTTTKGCACTATTAAATTGATTAGAAGCATTATCATGTTCTGCTTTAATACGTATATTTTCATTTTGCCAATGTTGATACGCCTCTTGTACTTTCTCCCATTCATCTTCCATTAACTTAAGTTCTTGCAGAGCTTGGTCAAACTGTACTTTCCAAGCTTGTACCGTTTGCAAGCTTTCCGGAATATTTTGCTTATCATGTTCATATGACGTACGAAGCTGCATACACTCCATTTCAGTAYGGTGCTGCACAGTTTCTACTTCACGCTTTTGTTTCTGGAGTTCTTCTACTTTTTCTTCTACRCTTTTTATATTCACAGCAATTTGCTTACGCGTTTCTTCACTTGCTTTTAACGCATTAACTTCTGCTGCTAATTGCTTTCCTTTTTGAACGAGCGCACTATATGTTTCTACTAATTCTTCTGAGCGATAGCCTCGCTTTAGCACTTCTTCTATCACTTGTTCATATTGAACTCGATAGAAATTCCACTTTTCTTCTAATTGAACATGTAATTTTTCCGCAATATTTTTCTTTTCTCTTAACTCATTTAACTCTTTTTCATCAATTGCATTRCTTTGCTCTGTAGCTTTTTTCGGGTGGTCCATACTACCACATACTGGACAAGATTCACCATCATGTAAATGAAGAGCTAATATACCAGCTTGTTCACTTAACCAGCGGCGTTCCATATTTTCATATGTACTAACTGCCTGTTGCATCTTATGAAACGCACTTTCTTTTTCTAGCTCGTATTTTTGTTTTTCTTGCCATACATCATATGCCTGCTTTAATACTTTTGCATCTTCTCGCATATTCGTTAGTTCTTCTACTTTAGCTACATATTGTTCAAGCGCTGCTTCTAATTGCTGTAATTCGCCAGACATTCTTTGTTTTTCATTTTTATGCGCTTCTAGTTGTTCATCTAACTTTTGCATACCTTCTTTTAATTTTCCTATTTGAATTTCAGCATTTTGCAAATTTAACTTTTTCTCAGCTAATGATGCAATAATTGGCTGTAACTCTTCTAGTCTTTGAACTTGTTTTTTAGCACTTTCTCGCTCGGATGCCTTATTCTTTAATGCTTCATATTTCTCCTGAGCAAGTGCAAAACTGTTCATTATATGCTCTTTTTTTGCGATTATCTGTTTTAACAAACTTTCAGACTGCTGTTCATATTGTATCGCTTCCTCATACCATTGCTCAAATGGTAATAATCGCTTCGCCTGTTCCGCATGTTTAAAAGATTTTTCTTTCATTTCGATTACGGCACGGTTTTCTTGTAAAATACTGTACTTCTCATTCTTTTGTTCTAAATCTTTGAATTTCTCATTTACAGCTTTTGCTGCATGAAAACGTGCCTCTGCTTCTTTTAATTGTTTCGTTTTGTCATTTTGTTCTAAGTGTAATTGCTCAACCTCTGCATTGTACCAAAYTGTTTCTTGTTCTAATGCCTCTACTACTTGATGTGTATTTACATGCTCTTGCTCCACTAATGYCTCTAATAATGCTCCATCACGTATTGGTAATTTAAATACATTACGGAAATATAGCTCACGTTCTTTTTGTTTTTCTTGTAAGACGTCTTTCCATTGTTTACGCTTTTGATCTAATATCTCACGCATTAATTTATAACGATCTGTTTTAAAAATGCGGCGTAGTATTTCTTCTTTATTTTCCGTTTCAGATGTTAATAATTTTCGGAACTCTCCTTGCGGTAACATGACAATTTGGCTAAATTGATGTTTACTTAATCCAATTAAATCTTCAACTTTTTTATTTACATCCGTTACATGAAAACGATCGACACATGGAACTTTTTCCTCATCAATTACTTCATATAATTCGACTGCATGTCCTGTAATTGTTTTATTTCCTTGTTTTTTATGGCCCAGTTGTCGTTTAATTTCATAACTTTTTCCTTTTAATTGAAAAGTTAATCATTATAAGCTGAATCGGTCTCATCCTTGCTCACCTTCCCGTTCTTGCACTGTTTGCAAAACATCTAAAAATAGACGTTCTTTCTCTTCTGATAAATCTAGCCCTTTCATTTCTTTATAAAATGCTTTTAAAAGAGATAAATCATCCGTTTTATGTCTTGAAACAGTTACTTCATTTTCATCTGTGAACTCTCGTCTTTGAATAGATCTTTCAACATGCATTGCATTTGGGTATACAGAACGTATTTTTTCCATTGGCTGCAAGACAGGATTTTCATCTAATAATTTCACAAATACATAATCTTCACTCACTGGATGAAGCAATAAATCGTCTATTTTCGCTTCTACTGTACGCATTTTACGACGTGGTGTAAGTAAACGTTTTTCAATTGTTGTTTCACCTTTTTCATCCAGTTCCACAATATAATATCCTTTTTTATGCTTTTCTTCAGAAATAGAATATGCAAGTGGTGAACCTGAATAACGAATTGTCTCATTACGTACAAAATGCGCTTGATGTAAATGGCCAAGCGCCGTGTAATGAAACTTATCAAAATAATGGCTATTTACATATTCAGCACCACCAATTGAAAGTGGTCGTTCCGCATCACTCGTATTTTCCTCTGCCTCTCCTGAAGAAGTTACAAATGCATGTCCTACAAATATGTGTCTCGCTTCTTTATCCATCGTTTCAGAGAGTTCGTTCATAAAAATACGCATCGCATCATCATGAGAACGAACATCTTCATTTTTCAATATGTGTCTAACAATACTTGGATCTGCATACGGAACGAGATGGAAATGAACCTCTCCGTATTCATCATTTAAAACAACAGGATTGTATGGAAACTGGAATTGTCCAACAATATGTAATCCTTGTTTTTTCATTAAATTACTGCCAAAATGTATGCGGTCCGGACTATCGTGGTTTCCTGCAACTGCAATTATTGGTGTTTGTAAATCAATAACTATCTTTTGTAATACATCATTTAATAAGTCTACTGCTTCTGTAGGTGGAATTGCTCGGTCATATAAATCTCCTGCAATAATTACAGCATCCGGTTTTTCCTCTTCAACAGCTTGTACAAACTGATCTAACACAATTTTTTGATCTTCAGTCATATATACACCATGAACAAGCTTACCTAAATGCCAATCCGCTGTATGAAAAAACTTCATATTACCCTTCTCCTTTTAGTTTACTGATTGTAGTGAAACAAGTTGATAGTTTAGTGTAGTTTTTCCGTTCTCCCATTCTAACTTTTGGACAATTGCACTACCGATTCTTTCTTCGTTTGATTTATATAAAGGCAATATTTCTTGAATAGTAAATAGATGATAACCATCTAAAATTAATTGAAATAAATTATCTTCTATATGTAATCTTACTTCTTTTTCATTTGAAATAATTTTTGTATGCATCTCAAATTTCATGCTAGATACAACCCCTTTTTTCTAATCTCTACATTTTAATAGTATAGTGGTCATGCAAGATTGACAAGTAAATACACCGCGATGTACATACTTTTTTAATTATAAATATTTTATGTTTTTTTATATGAAATACGGTATGTGAAATTATTAATCTACAAAAATAAAAATGCCCTTTCAGGCATCCTTATTTTTGTAAGTACTCTTTCATAACGTAGTACAATACAGTTATTAATACAATCGCTACAAAAAACGCAAATACGGCCACAACATACCCATCTTTATTTAATAAAAAGCATATGGAAATAGATATTATAAAAATCGGAAACACGAGACGTACCTTAGCCTTCACTTCTTCTGTCGTATCTGTATGATGAAAATACTGTGTAATTCCTACCATAAGAGATGACAAAATAATAACCGACAATAGTAAAGGTCCTGGC
>NZ_JBFTMA010000402.1:0-3892 GCF_056396725.1 Bacillus sp. 05T31 | reverse complement strand
GTTCTAGGGTACCATTTGTGTGGACTTTAAAAATTTTCATTTGCGCACCAAAATGTTCTCTACCAAAGTGCTGTGTTAAGTAAAATGTATCACCAGTTATTAAATCCCCAATTTTCCAATCAGGTTGATATGTACTTTCCACGGAACTTTCCAGATCCACAATGGTTTTAAATCCCCAATCATCATTAAATGGACCTGAGTAAGCTGCAGTAACTTGTGAGGTAGGCTTAATCATTTCTATTGCAGTAAACCCGCTAAATGTTAACGCCCCAATTAATACTAATTTTCCTAATTTCATTATTGTTTCCCCCTATTAATTTTCAGAAATATTAAAAATCAGAAGTCATACACACATAATAATATAATTTATTGTATTATATTTCAAATATTTTCTAAAAAAAWCCATAAACATAAAAAAGACACCCTAAGGTGCCTTCCTCCGACTTGAACCACTTTAATTTAATAATATGTATTGGACATTAAGTAAACACGTCCTATAAAACAGAATCATTTATTTTCAACAGATTGTTAGTGTACAAATACAAGAGAATCGAGATCGTTTGTTTGGCTAGATTAAAGCAACGCCACACCACACCTATATGGTTGAGATGTGTTACGCCTTCTAATCGGAGAATCWGCTTTATAGAACGTGTCCACAAKTTATATTTTACTACATGTAATATTTATTTKRTGTAATTTTWACRAATATGTATAATTRCATWAARTTTACGAGAAAAAGAGAGTATACTTTGATATTGTGTAATAAAGATAAGGCCCACCTACGGAAATAGGTGGGTTTTTTGTTGGGCATTACTATCTCATTGCACAAAAGGGAATTTGCATTAAAATAATATCATATTCTTAGAGTTCTTATATTGAGAAAAAAGACACTCTTATGAGTGCCCCTTTTTTTAGTAACCGAATCCGCCCCAACAACTACATCCTATAATGATTAACAGGATGAATAGAATGATCAGTAAAGCAAATCCGCCACCTAACTGTCTACGCTTAAAGACTAAAGTTACCTTTAGCCCTCCAAGACTCGCTACGAGCGAATGGCTAGTTCTTACTCGACGGGAATCTCACCCGTTATATGATACGACCTAGGCTCGGCCGCACACCTGCCTCGTTATTTAATATGAAAATGAAACCCAATGTCTTTCAGGCGAAAGTATAATCTCGGTTTGGAAATATACAACTGTTTGGACATAAAAAAGACCATCGAAATGATGGTCTTGCAGACTGTAGACAAATGCATAAAATAACGAATGAACCTTTCTCTGAACACTTACTTTACTTCTTTCATAAATAGTCTAACGTTTTCAGCGATTTCTTTGAATTTGGTATGGTGTAAATAATGTGATCCATCCATAGTTACTACTTTTCCATGTACCGAGTCTTTAATCTGCCCTTCATGCAGAGGTATCCATCCTGCTACACCTTCATCATTCGCTTGTACAAAGAGAAGAAGTGGAAGATATTTAGGGAAGGTTAAACCTTGAGCCCCTTTAAAATTAGACGAAATATGGTCCATCTCATTCAAGGTTGTGTCATTGTACATGTTTTTATTCGAAATCATTTTCATTTGCTCTACGGTTTTTCCATCAAATTCCAGTCCAGCATAGGGGTCAACACTGATTTTCATAGCCAATCTTAAGAGACCTGATTTTTTGAGATATGCAACCGTTTTTAATGGGAAATTGATATCTATACCTGGTTGTGTTGCAACACTGCTATCGATTCCGACAAATGCAGTCACCTCGTTTGGATATTTATTCACATAATCAATTCCATAAATGCCTGCAATGGAGTGGCCCATGAGCATGTATCTGTTAATATTAAGCTGCTGTAGAGCTTCATGAACTTCACTTACCATATTCTCCGTGGTTCGCTCTTTTACAGTTTCATCACTTAATCCATAACCGAAAGGCTCTACCACAACAACTTTGTAAAATGGAGATAATTCATCGATAAGAAGCTTAAAATCAAGCCCTGGAGTAGCTGTTCCATAACCAGGCATGAGCACGATCGTTTCCTCGCCCTCGCCTTGAATTAACACATTCATGTTTTTCCCGTCTACAGATACGTGCTGCCCGTAGGGCACTATTCGTTTTTGCTCCGAATGACTACTCATCACATTTGCGATATAAACAATACCTAAAAAAAGTACAATGGCTAGAACGATTGCTCCTATGATTTTAAGTAAGATGTTTCGCACTTTCTTTATTTTCATTCCACTCAGCGTTTTCTTTTCCTCTTGTTGTGTCACTGTCATCCTCTCCTGTCCTGATCTGTTTGTTTGCCTTCCTTCATGTGCCTGTAATGAAAACTTAACCAATGAAGATGTACTCCCCATGACGACAATATGAACTGAATATGAACTGCCAAAAAAAATGCTACGGCTCTATATGCAAGTAAACTTGCATATGAGTCGTAGCATAGAGAATGAATCTAACTAATCTGTTGGTGTAGTGATTGGCAAGGTGACAATGAAGGTCGTTCCTTGACCAAGTTCACTTTTCACTCGGATGTCACCTTGATGAAGCGACACGATCTGTTTAACGATAGCGAGTCCCATACCACTTCCGTCATACTTACGACTGTGGGAACGATCGGCCTTAAAAAAACGCTCGAATATACGCTTCTGGTCATCAAGGTGAATACCAATACCAGTGTCGGATATTAGGATTGTCACGTTTTTGATATCTTGTTTGATGCTTACGTTAATCACGTCGGCATCCTCGGAAAATTTGATGCTATTTCTGAGGATATTCGTCCATACCTGATTTAACAGGTCATGATCAGCCGTTACTTTAACTGTCTGTAAATCAAGCTCGAAATGTATATCGCGAGCAGACCATTGTGGCTGGAGCGCCACTATTATCCGTCGGATTTGTTCATCGAGGCTGAGCGTGATGAGCCGCAGTTGCTTTGACTGCGATTCAAGAAAACTCAGCTTTAGCAGGCTATCGCTCATTTTGGACATCCTTTTCGCTTCAGCGATGATAATATCAAGATAACGGCTTCGTTCGTATTCTGAAAGGTCAACTTGCTTAAGCACTAGAGCATAACCGGATATCGAAGTGAGCGGAGACTGAACCTCGTGCGACACGTTCGTTACGAATTCCCTGCGCATCTGCTCAAGTTGCTGCAGATCGTGCATCATTTCTTCGAAGCTGCGAGCCAAAGTACCCAGCTCACTCGTTTGCTTAATATTCAACTTGACGTTGAAATCTCCAGATGCTATCCGCYTGGTCGCTTTTGTCAGCTTTTTTATCGGTCTTACCAGGAATACAGAGGCAACTAGAATCAATAAGCTTCCTGCAATCAACGAACATGTTGCAAAGACCAMTGCCCACTTTGTGACAAAAGAGGCTGAAGGAGGAGCGAGCGCTTCCAAAAATATCGCTTTCGTTCCCATTTCCGTTTTCAACGGCAACCCTAAAAGGACCGTGGCAATACCATTAGGAGTGTCCTGAACAACACCTCCATCTAATACTTTCTTTAGTTGCTCCATCGTCACAGSCGCAGGTTTGTGTCCGTGAAGTTTACCGTAAGACTTGAACTGACCCGTTGCTTCGTAAATTCGAATATAATAAGAATCAAGCTGCTTCATTTCACTTACGAACAAGTCCGCTTCACGTAACGGAAGGGTCTTGTAAATCCGGACGATGTCTTGGCCAAAGTTACGTAAGTTGATTTGAGCGTTTTCGTTCAATTTATCTTCGAATATCCAAGTTGATACAAAAAAAGAAATGATCGTGCCCCCGATGATGGAGACTAAAAATGTCAGGACAACACGTATATATAAGGATCTGATCATTCATAAACCTCAAGCCGATACCCAAGCCCGCGCACCGTTTCGATCCGAAAATCGGGTGTTGTCGCGAAC
>NZ_JBFTMA010000401.1:0-3899 GCF_056396725.1 Bacillus sp. 05T31 | reverse complement strand
CCTTAAATTAGGTTTTTTGTATAGTAATTACATTCGTAGTTGGAAAGGGGAAAAAATTGTGAAGTTTGATGATCAACGTCTACTAGGAATACGATTAGGTTCTGTACTCATAACAGAAGAAAATCAATATTTAGTAATTAAGAAGAAAGATCATTATGCACTATTAAACATACATAATTTAGAATGCACACATGTCGAAGTGCAATTAGAACATATTGAAGAACTGTTGCATGAAGATTTCCAAGAAAGTATAACGGAAATTATCGCACCAGAACATATTAAAATTGTGGTGAAAAATGTTATATAAAGTGAAACTTTAATCAGTGGGGGTTTTCTTCATCTCCCACTGATTATTAGTTGAACCAATCGGGCTTTTACGGGCAGTTGATCCCCCATCTAATTTTTTTGCTTTCGCTGAATTTTGAGGTGGGGGTCTTACTGCCCGTTAATGCGGGATAAAGAAAGAAGCTGGGAGAATCAGCTTCTTTCTTTGTTTTACTTCGTTAATTATAAGGATAACATTTTTAAAATCTCACCAATAATCCCATCCTTTTGATGAACACCTAAATCCGAGTTCGTCATAATAACAGCGCCATTACCTCGGTATGGATTACATACCATCATACATTGAAATCCAACACCCCAGCCAAGTGAGTGAATTTGTAAGTCTTCATTAGAATACTCTAGAAAAACACCTAACCCAGTCCATTTTGAGCATCCTTGAGGAGAAATCATATCTTGTACTGTTTTTTGAGAAAGTTCCAGTTTGCTATTTCCYTKTAAGGAATGAATGAKTYCRAKWAYTAAAGTTGATAAGTCAGTTGGTGTTGTCCAAAYGCCTGAAGCAGCTGCGAATGGATAAAATGGATACTTCTCATTTGTTACAGTTCCATCTTTAGTATGCCCGCAAGCAAAAGCATCGGTTTTATCTATGTCTTCGGGAGAGAAGAGTGTACTATTTTTCATTTGTAGTGGCTGGAAGATAAGTTCTTCTAGTAACTGACTAAATGATTTCCCCGTAATATCTTCAAGTAGTTGTTCAATTATACAAAAGTTTGCGTCTGAGTAGTGAAATGCACCTTCTGGTTTATAAGTTACTTCTATAGGTACTGGGCAATATAGTGTTTTACCAGCAAGAAGTTCAGGGATTTTAGGTATTCCTTGTGCAAGTGTATAATGTTCAAAACTATTGGGAGAGTCAATGATTCCAGATTGGTGACTTAATAAGTTTCGCAGCGTGACTTTTTTCTGTGAAGTAAATAGATTGGTAGGGATGTTCCAAGATGTGAGTCTATCATTTACGTCTTCATCTAAATGTACGATTCCTTGATCTGATAACGTTAGTACAAGCATTGTAGTGATGAATTTGCTAATAGAACAAGAATTGAATATGGAATTCGTAGTGACAGTTCTAGTTGTTCCAGATTCAAGTGTACCGAAAGCAGTAGCTTCATCAAGTTTACCGTCACGTATAACGGCAAAGCTTAACCCTGCAACGGAATATTGGTTCATTTTCTCATATATATTGTTACTTTTTGAGTTCATAGTTGCTCCTTTCTTTTAAAAACAGAATATTAATTTTATTATACAGTAGTAAATAGAGAGAAAAGGAAAACACTTCATCTTTTATCGATGAAGTGTTTTCTTAGTTTAAGTTAATTCGAAGTAAATGCTTTAAAAAATTTATCTCTGTACATGTACATAAGCCATGAGGCTGTTATAAAGGAAATAAAGATTTGTTTGTTTTTAATTGGTGCACTGAAAACAAGCCAGCCAACGATATCAAATAACAAATGTAGTGCAATTGAAAGAACTACAAATTGTAGTAACGTCTTAAAAAATCTTTTCATAAAGTGTCCCCCTAAAATAAAAGGTTTTATCAACAGTGTTGTATATCGCTATTATACATTAAATGTGTTTAGTGGTAAAATTTACATAAGTTAGTGAATTAAAACAAATGAAAGCTAATGAGGAGGAATAGTCATGGAATTTTGGATGATCATACCGATAGCGGTCTTTGGGCTTATTTATATCGTTGAAAAATTAAATAAAATCGAAAAGAAAACGGATGCGCGTTTAAAGCGGATGGAAGATAGATTACAGCCAATTACGAAAGAAATGGGAATTATAGATAGAGAACCCGAAATTAATAAAGAGTTGCGGCAGCTTATGGAAGAAGGAAAAACAGTTACGGCAGTTAAGAGAGTAAGAGAGGCTTTTGGGTTTTCCTTACTAGAAGCGAAGCAATATGTTGATAAGTTATAAAAAAGATCATCCATTTGGGTGATCTTTTTTCACTGCACCATACGTGTATTTACATAAGTAGCTATTATAACGTGGCCAATTATAATGATAGGAAATACGATTTTTGCATTAGGGGTAGTGAAGACACTACCAATTGTGGCGATAACACCAGCGGTTAAATTATAAAGACCAACTACCTTCGATAACTTAACTTTATCTGACACACGGCGTTCATTGAATCCTGATAAGAGCCAAGTGTATTGCTTTACTCCGATGAAATATGCTAGTGCAAATGAAATGATGGCTAGTATGAATAATGATGGCGAAGCGAAGAGAGTCATTAAAAGCACCTCCGTTAAAGGGTTATAAATAAATTATAGTATGAATGTTATAATTTAACAAAATACATTTTTGATTTTAAGTGTAATAGAAAAATGGAGTATTTGTGATGAGGGGAGATTAAGTATGAATATTGTGGAATTCCAGAGATATGTATTAAATTTCAGTAAAGAAAAAGGATTTCAAGATACAACAATTGAAGAGCGTACGATGTATGCGATGGCGGAATTAGGTGAATTAGCGGAAGTTATATTAAAGCGTGATAAAATACAAGATTCGAAAAGAGAGATTGGTTTAGAAATGTTTGATGTAATTTGGAATGTATGTGATTTAGCAAACAAGTTAGAAATTGATTTAGAGAAGGTGTTTGAAGAAAAAATGATGATTAATAAAAAACGTGAATGGTAAAAGGAAAGTTAAAAAGCGCACAAAATTTTGTGCGCTTTTTATTAATGGTATGAAAAATATGTAAAAAAAGATGGAACAAACATTTGAGATGAATTGTCTAATATAGGTAATAACTATTTAGTTTGAAAGAAAGGGTGGAGAAAATGAAAAAGAATACATTATTAAAAGTAGGGGTATGTGTTAGTTTACTAGGAACAATTCAATTTGTTAGCACAATTTCTTCTGTGAAAGCGGAACAAAAGCTAGAGCAAAAAGTAATAAAGAATGAGACCGGAACTATTTCACTTTCTCAGTTAAACAAAAATGTATGGGTTCATACGGAGTTAGGTTATTTTAATGGAGTAGCGGTTCCTTCGAACGGTCTAGTTCTTACTACTTCTAAAGGGTTAGTGCTTGTCGATTCTTCTTGGGATGATAAGTTAACGAAGGAACTAATAGAGATGGTAGAAAAGAAATTTAAGAAGCGCGTAACGGATGTCATTATTACACATGCGCACGCTGATCGAATTGGCGGAATTAAAACGTTGAAAGAAAGAGGCATTAAAGCGCATAGTACAGCATTAACTGCGGAACTAGCAAAGAAAAATGGATATGAAGAGCCACTTGGAGACTTACAAACAATTACGAATATGAAGTTTGGAAATATAAAAGTAGAAACGTTCTATCCAGGGAAAGGGCATACAGAAGATAATATTGTCGTATGGTTACCGCAATACAACATTTTAGCTGGAGGCTGTTTAGTGAAATCTGCGGAAGCTAAAGATTTAGGGAATGTTGCTGATGCTTATGTAAATGAATGGTCCACATCGATTGAGAATGTGCTGAAACGATATGGAAATATAAATATAAATTCAGTAGTGCCTGGTCATGGGGAAGTAGGGGACAGAGGGTTACTTATACATACATTG
>NZ_JBFTMA010000400.1:0-3919 GCF_056396725.1 Bacillus sp. 05T31 | reverse complement strand
GTTTAATAGGTTCGTTGATGATATTACTGGAGAGCAAGAGGCTGTAAAAAAACGGAAAGAAGTATTTTAAAGGAGGGCGGTAGATTGTTAGTTTTTAATGGCATTAATTTAGAAGAATACTTCGAGAAAAAATACGAAAAAGGATTTTTTATGGTTAACGATATAAGAGGTCGTGGAATTTTAAGTGACGAAATTAATGAGTTAACGGTACCTCACCGCCCAGGTTCACATTTTTTAGGTAAAAGGACTCCCAAGAGAGTAATCGAGGTAGATTTCTCTCTTAAGGGGGTCTCTCTTTTTGAATTAAGAAAACGTATTGACGAATTAAATGATTTACTGAATACAGATAGACCTGTAGAAATTTTGTTTACGGACGAGCCTGACTTAGTATATTACGGAATTAAGGAAGCAGTTGAAGAAAAGCTTGAAAAATCCAATATTCATCAAGCAACTATTTCATTTTCGTGCCCAAACCCGTATAAGTTAGGGAAAACAAATACTCATTTATTTACTAGAGAAGCAACTTCCGAAATCACTTCTTACTTTGTAAATAAGGGAAGTGTAGAAGCGCCTGCGGTAATAGAAATCCAAGCAAATAAACCAAGTACCTTTCTGGATGTTTGGTATGGTCCGTATCCAAGTGGTCGGGATTATTTTCGCATTGGTTATCCACTCACTGTGGAAGAAACCACAGTACAAGAGCGTGAGCGTGTAATGTGGGATGATATGTCAACTACTATTGGCTGGACCCCTGTAACCGGCCAGTTTGACGATATGAAGGGGACAGGAGAACTAAAGGTCAAAGATGGTACGGCACTTTACTGTCCTTATTATGGACCAGAAGGAACAAAGGGCTTTCACGGTGGTATTGTGAAGAAGAATATTCCTGGCGGCGCGATACAAGATTTTGAAATGGAAGCAAGGGTCCATCTGCAGTCGAGAAATAAAGATCAAATGGGACGAGTCGAAATTTTACTATTAGGTGAAACAAGCGAAGTGGTGGCCCGTATTAATATGAATGATTTATATTGGGATGCTGAAATCACTAAGGCTCATGCGAGAATTGGTAATAGCGGAACACCTAATAGCTCACGCTTATTGGTTGATACAAGTGGTATGCATCCTAATACATTTAATAATTTTTATGGAAGATTACGTATCGCACGAAGAAGAAATGAATGGTCTGTTTATGTGGCAAGGTTTAGAGACGGAACCGAAACGGATGATGCCGCGTTGGTTGAGCGTTATATTGATACTAGTGAAATCGACAAACAAAATCCAATGACGGGGCGTAAGATTGCTCAAGTCATGATTGCAATCTGTAGATGGGATCGGAATACCCCTGTTTATACGATGCAAGTGGACGATTTGAAGATTTGGAAGCTCAATAAAGTACCGGATAATACGAAGCCGTATATTTTCGATACTGGAGATAAAATTATTATAGATACCGAGCGGAGTCTTGTAACAATCAATGGTATGGATGCTATAGATTTAAAAGAGTTTTTCAGTAATTTCCCAACCGTAATGCGAGGCGAAAATCGTATTGATATTATACCACCGGATTTCACCGCGACCGTGAGCTATAGGGAGAGATATAGATGAGAACGCCGAATGGGATATTACATGTCGTGGATTTTAAGACTGAACAAATTGTTTCAGTTATCCAACCAAAAGACTACTGGGATGATATTCGTCATTGGGAAATCAAAAATAATGTTGATATGTTAGAGTTTAAAACTTTTGATGGAACGCCTCACGCAATTACTTTGCAACAACAGAATTTAATTGTAAAAGAAGTTCGTGATGGCCGAATGGTTCCATATGTAATCAACAATGAAGTTGAAAAAGATTCTGATGATAGATCAATTACTATACATGCTTCTGGTGCTTGGAGCCAAATAGCGAAAGACGGCTATATAATGCCGCAACGTATAGAAGGTAAAACCGTAAATGAGTTTATCGATATGGCCCTGATAGGTATGAAGTGGAAACGCGGTAGAACGGAATATATGGGCTTCCACACAATGACAATCGACGAAATTATAGATCCTCTTACATTTTTAAAGAAAATCGCTGCGTTATTTGATTTAGAAATTCAATATCGTGTAGAGGTAGTTGGTTCTAGAATCATTGGTTGGTACGTTGATATGATAAAGAAACGTGGCCGAGAAACCGGTAAAGAAGTGGTTTTAGGAAAGGACCTGGTTGGTGTAAAACGAATTGAGCATTCTAGAGATATTTGTACAGCTCTTGTGGGATTTGTTAAAGGTGAAGGAGACGAAATAATTACGGTTGAGAGTATCAATAATGGTCTTCCTTACATTACTGATAGCGATGCCTTTCAACGCTGGAATGAGCGAGGGAAACACAAATTTGGTTTTTATAGTCCAGAGACTGAAGATCAAAATATGACACCTCAGCGTTTAATGACACTCATGAAAACTGAGTTTAAAAAACGTGTTAATACATCGGTTTCTTATCTAGTAGAAGCGCGAGCTATTGGACGTATATTTGGATTGGCGCACGAATTAGTAAACGAAGGCGATACAATCAAAATAAAAGATACAGGATTTACACCAAAACTATATTTAGAAGCTCGTGTTATTGCAGGAGATGAATCTTATACAGATCCTACACAAGATAAATATGTATTCGGAGACTATCGAGAGATTATAGATCCGAACGATGAATTACGAAAATTATATAACAAAATGCGCGCTTGGTTAGAGGGAAAAGCTAGCAAAGAACTGTTAGAACAACTAGAAAAGTTGGCCGAAGAAGCAAAGAAAGAATCTGGACAAGCTGTAAAGGAATCACAAACGGCTAAAGATATATCTGAGAAATTAAAAGAGAACATAGAAAATAATATGGTGGACATTATTGAAGCTAAGAATCCGCCAACAACAGGTCTTAAAGCAAATAAAACATTGTGGCGAGATGTTAGCAACGGTAAGCCCGGTATCTTGAAAATATGGACAGGTACAGCTTGGGAATCGGTTGTTCCGGATGTTGACGAATTGAAAAATGAACTTGAACGAACAAATGACTCTTTAAGTTCGAAAATTTCCGAGAAACAAATGAAAGCTTATGTAGGAGCACTTGGCGGCCCAAACGTATTATTCAACACTGAGTTTAAAGATAAGAAAGTGGATGCGAACGGTAATGTAGTGAATGAGACTCCCAGTTTAACCAAATGGTCTAAAATCGGAAATGTTACGGGTACTACAATTGACGTTGTAACCGATAGAAAACACGACGGTTATAATGCAGTACGTATAAACGCTGCAGGGTTAAATTCTGATAACTATACAGGGATATCTCAAAGCGCTGGTGTACCTTTAGATAGTGGTGACAATGTATACTCAGCGTGGGTTTACACTGCTGATAAAAACACTATAGCTAACGGCGCGGTTATTAGGATTGGATTTTATAACGGTGCAACACAAGTAAGCTACGTA
The DNA here is from genome assembly GCF_056396725.1 of Bacillus sp. 05T31. Taxonomy (NCBI): domain Bacteria; kingdom Bacillati; phylum Bacillota; class Bacilli; order Caryophanales; family Bacillaceae; genus Bacillus; species Bacillus sp. 05T31. The sequence continues at coordinate 458 of NZ_JBFTMA010000400.1, read as the reverse complement.
CAAACAGAGATTAAAGAATCACTAGTAAATGGAACGTGGGTGCTGGTAAGTGTAACCGCTAAAGCACCTGCTACTGGTTTTACAAATTTACGTGCTGATATATGGGTACGTCGAAACGGTACAATTTGGGTATCTCAACCGCAGCTACAGCAAGGTAAAGAACCCTCTGTATACATGCCAAACCCGAAAGACATTACCAATTATAAAGAATTAGTTGATCTGGTCGCAGATAAGATAGCTAAGAGCGATTTTGATACTGTAACAAAAAACATGTGGACTGAAATCCGACAGAATACAGGAGAAATAGACTTACGAGCAAAGGCAACCGAAGTTTATTCAAAAAAGGATGCTGATAACAAATTCGCTTATGTTGTGGATATGGAAGCCGCTCTTAATATAACAAACCAAAATATTAACTCTAGAGTTAAAAAAGGGGATGTTATATCCCAGATTAATCA
>NZ_JBFTMA010000399.1:0-7334 GCF_056396725.1 Bacillus sp. 05T31 | reverse complement strand
CTTCTAGCAAATGAAACGAGTAAGGTTGGAAAATCCTTTTTAAAGAATTGGTAAGGATTTGAAACCAACGTAGTTGTCGGAATGCTTAGCATTTCCCATTGTTGTTCATCCACCTTTTCTTTTAGATAAGGGGTAACTGTATCCCCGACATAGGCAGACGTTCCAGCGCCTGTAAAAACAACTCGAACCCGGCTGTGTTTCGTTAATATTTTTTGTAAAAACTCTTCAATCCCTCTGATTTTCTCCGCATATAAAGCAAAGGTTTCAGCCCATAAATCAGGCTGCTGTTTTACTTCCGCCGTTGTTATTGATGCACCTAACGAAACTAAGTTTTCTTGACTTAATGTAAACATATTCGTCCACTCCTCTACCTATTTGCCATCATTCTCTTCATAAAAGAAGATCGGCGCCGCCTCATTACATACCTTCAAACACTCGTAATCCTGCACCAGTAACTCCATTATTTTGTGCCAATGTACTAATACTCATCTGTTCCAAAAGATGTTGGTGTTCAGGAAGCTGATAAATTTTCAGTTTCGCTTTAATTAACTCTAGTAGAAAAGGATTTTTCACAATGACACTGCCACCAAAAACCATTTTGTGTGGATCCAATAAGCAGGAAATCGTATAAAGTCCTTGAGTTAAGTAGTCGGTTACTTCGTTGATGATGAACTGATATTCCGGTACCTCGTTTATATAACCAGCAAAAACATCCTTTGTTGAAATAGTATCTACCTGTAAGTCCCTTTCGGCTATTCTTTGAATCCCTGGCCCAGCAGCGATTTTTTCTAATCGTTCATTGATCCCCTTCGAGAGGCGCCAATACCTTCGATATCAGCGATGGAAATCGATGATTTTCTGAGAACTTGTTCCACAGCTTCTACAACTCTACCAAACATTTTTTCCCGGTCTGAAGGATCACTTTTTATTTCCGAACGTTCAAGCAGTTCGCCTGTATCCGAAATGACTCCCGCTGCAATCTTCGTTCCCCCAATATCAATGCCGACTGCCTTTTTCATTTGTCCGCACCCCTAGGTTTGTATTTGAAGTATTGAGTAATGTTTTATAATTGTTATCGTTAAACATATATACGATTCCTTGATCAATCCACTTGCCTTGGTTGATTTATACGTATTTCCGATTGTAGTCATAAAGTAGCCCTAAGAGACCAGCTAATCCAATCAACATCATACCTAGTTCGAATTTACCAGCTGTCTTTTGGTAGATGATAATCAAAGACAGACATACGATAAACACAACAATTTTAATAATGAATAAAGCGCTAGCCTTCATTTGAAACATCCTCCCACCTGATTTCACTAGGTGCCAACGTCACTTCTTTTCTGTTTCCTTGTCCGTCATATACAACTGTCTTTTGTTCGATCATCGAGTTGTTAACAATCGCCATTTTTTGAATAGATGGATATGCATGGACTTCACAATAAATATTGCTCGCATGATACTTTTGAAACTCTCCTTCTTTATTGGCAGCATAGTATAACGCGCGCATCAGCAGACGTGTATTTTCTTCACTGTATGGCAGCCCTGCTATATACACAGCTCTACCTTCTCCAAACGGATGACTAGAAAGATGAACTTCTCCATTTGAATATTCGATTATTTCGGTTTTATCTGATAACGCATAAATGTTTTTCATTCCTTCACCAAAATCAAATTTGGTGCTGTCAGCAGAAATAAAATGATTTTCGACAGGATTAATAAAATATTTATCTGTGGATAAGCTAAATCCTAGTTCTTTGTCAACACCTAAGACGTTCGCCAATTGAAAATAATGTCCTTCATGCTGATAGGCTGTCGGTTCACCAATTCCTATGAAGCCTCCGCCATTATACATCCAGGCCCTGATTGTAGTGACTAACTTTTCATTAATCCAATTAGCCCCTCCTGAAAAAGCTGTGCCCACATCGCCAGCATTAATGATAACGTCAATATCCTCTGGTATCCCATCGTTAATAACATCATCAAAACTAATGAATGAAACTTCCACGGCAGCCCCGCTCAAGGATTCTAAAACACCTAAATAAGAATAAATTTGTTTATACCATAGAGCATGAGCAACCATATGTGTTTGCCAAGTTCTCAACTTGCCCCAAGAGTTCAAAATTGCAACTTTAAGACCGTTATATGGTTGAACGCCTTTGATCGTGTCATGAATTTCACGAAACTCCTCAGTAACTTTTTCAATATAAGAGATAAATTCTGGGAATTGATAAGCTAGACTTAAATAACCGCCATAGCCGATACGATCAACAGGGTTCCGTAGTAAAGCTCTTCGCGCCGTTAACCAGTTTTCATTCGCTTCAATCGTCGGGTTGTTACCTTCGTAAAAAGTATCTGGGAAGAAATAAGGTAAGAATCGCCCTTCTGTGTAACGAACATGTGGTATATCTGCAATCATACGTAGTGTGGCTCCGCCGCCTACACTGCCTACAACTGCGTCCAATCCGATATTTTCAAAGTATTTCCCATATGGTTCTGTACCAATCCAGTTATCACCAAGGAACATCATTGCTTCTTTTCCACTTTCATGGACAATATCCACAAGCTTCTTTGCTTCTTCAGCAACGAACTTATGAACAAAATCTATATAATCTAAAAAAGCAGGGGTTGGAATTCGAAACGAAGTATTATAATAGCCTTGATCAACAATGTCCTCTGGCCTTAAGCGATAGCCCTTTTCTTTTTGAAAAGCATCCAAAGCAGCAACTGAAACACTTGCACCATAACCGAACCAATCGACAAATTTCTCTTTGCCAAGATTATTGAACACAAGGGTAAAATGATAGAAAAAGGTTGTAAACCTGACCACATCTGTATCCGGATTTTCTGTCAGCCATTGTTTTAAATAGGTTTTCATAAATTCATTGGAATGTGGCTGCCTGACATCAAAAGGAATATCATGCGGCTTATCTCCCCAATTATTAGTAATATGATTGTACATTTGGGTTGGATCCCAAATCGCATAGACTAGGAATGAAACCGTATATTCATGCCAAGGAATCGCCTTCGTAATCAAAACACGATTTTGCTCTTCATTTACTTCCCAATCATTTACGTCAATAACTTCTCCGGTTGTCCGGTCAATAACCTCCCAGTATTTTTTAGGATTGTGAACGTAATCCGGCTTTAATTGTTCCTCAAAGTAGCCTTTCATAAAATCAATTTCAAGGGTGTCAGTAAGCGCAGTATTGAATAAGCTCATTAAATAAAGTTGCTGGCATTCATCCATGTGCTTCTCTGCGAACTCATTGTGAGCTCGAGCAACAAAATAAGTCGTATAAATTTTTGCATCCAATTGTTTAATATCATCATCTAGTTTCGTTCCATCACTATCGCGAATCGCATCTGCACCCCATCGTTCCATCAATTCTTTTGTTTCCTTGGGCAATAATGTATTCGTTCCAAAAGGCAAGAAAATTAAATAAAATGACGGCAATAATACTTGGACGAGCTATCGGAATCATGACTGAAATCATTGTTTTGAAATATCCGGCACCATCGACCAAAGCCGCTTCCTCATACGTGGATGGAAGCGATTGAAAAAAACTAGACAGCAAGTAAATGGTAAATGGTAACGCCGTCGCCGCATATACCACAGCTAAAATAAATAAATTGTCTAGTAGAAATCCATCACCCAGTTGGCCTCGTAAAAAGGTATCTCCGTCCAATAACATCAAGAAAATTGGAACAACAATGTAGTTCACATTGATGAATAATCCAGCTTTAAAAAAAGTATTTATTAATTTACTTCCTCTAAAGGTATATCTTGCCAACACATAGGCTGCTGGTAAGGCCACAATCAATAAAATAAGCAGAGCCAACGCAGTTACCATGACTGAATTCAACATGTAGGTACCCATGTTTGCTTTTTGGAAAGCATCGATAAAGTTTTGAAAATAGAAACTTTTCGGCATGGCCCAAGGACTTCCGTAAAATTCTGAATTTTGCTTCACTGAGGCTAAGAAAACCCATGCAACAGGAATAATAATAGAAATTGCTAACGTAATCAGTGCAACATATATAAAACAGCGATATATTGCTTCTGTAGTCATTCCTTTTTGGGGCTTCATTGTTTTTGGGGCTTGATAAGCTGTTTCTACAATCATTTCTTTTTTGGTTTCCACCGTTTTTGGATCTCGATAAGCTGTTTCTGTATTCATTCTTTTTTGTGTTTCCATCGTTTTTGGCCCTCCTTAATACTCCAACACTTCCCTTTTAGTGACACCGCTGATAATTGCAGATAATGCGAATGAGAATAGGAAAATGACCACCCCAATAGCCATACCGTAACCGTAAGAAGAATTAGTGTAAGCCTGCTTATACATGTAGCTTAAAAACACCTCCGTCGATCCATCAGGTCCGCCGCCAGTCATYGCTTGAACGAGTAGAAAACTTAAATTAATCGTACTAATAACGAAGAAAGTTAACGTCGTCCGAATGTTATTCCAAATTAACGGTAAAGTAATACTGAAAAATTGTCTGACCCGTCCAGCACCTTCCAAAGCAGATGCTTCATAAAAGCTTTCCGGAATACTTGCCATTGCCGCCATATACATAACCATATAGTAACCAATCGCTTGCCAAATGAGTGCCCCGCCAATGCTGTAGATAGCAATTTTTTGATTGCCGAGCCACATCTTTTGAAGGTTTTCAAGGTTAAATAAAGCAAGTATATTATTTAACAATCCTGTAGTTGGGTCATAAACTGCAGAAAATATTCCCGCGATAACTACAACGGATAAGATATTTGGGATATAAAAAATAATCCGAAAGAAGCTTTTACCCTTTATTTTTTCTCTTGTTAACAAAGTGGCAAACAAGATTGCCAGCACCATCGTGATAAGTGTGACGATAACAATTAATACAATACTGTTTTGGAGAGATCGAAAGAAGTTCATATCATTCCATAAAATCTTGAAGTTATCGAGCCCAACAAATACTTTATTATTAGAAAATCCTCCCCACTTATATAAGGACATCCTGAATACCTCAATCGTAGGAACAATCATAAAAATAGCTAACAGAATTAGTGCGGGTGCAGTACAAACAAAAATAAAAATTCTTTTTTCTGTTGTCTTATTCATGCCATCACCTCAGTTAATAAGTACAATGGTGAGACTAGCGACTCACCATTGTACGTAGTGAAAACTAATTTATTTTAATGCAGACCGTAATTGGTCACTCACTTTTTCAACAGAGCTTTGCCAATCTTTCACCTTTTTATCACCAGAAATAACACTGTCAATCGTTCTAAATAATGTATCCGGCATACTTACCCCTTCAACGGCTTTCGTTGCAGCAAATCCACCTATCCCCACTTTCACTCCATTATCATAGATACTATAGAATGATTTATTTTCACCTGTCAGTTTATTAGAAAGGCCTTTGATAGGCTGAATCGCACTGGATTCCGCAAAAATTTCAGCTGCCTTATCCGAATAAACAAACGTCATGAAATCTTTAGCAAGTTGTTTATTTTTAGCTGCCGAAGGAATCCACATTTGCTCAAAGAAAGTAAATGCATAACGGTCGCTATTAGCATCAATTGTTGGTAAAGCCATCATGCCCCATTCAAACCCTTTAGATCGAGGGGCTTCTTTCATTTCACCAACTACCCACGTACCATTTGGCATAAACAAAGCTTTGTTATCGAGAATCAATTGTTGATTTTTCTTATAGTCTTTATCATTTGCATTCGCAACTGTAGTTGGCTCTGTATATTTTCCTAATTTTCCGACAATTCCGAAGGATTTTGTTGCTTCAGAAGTTTCCCAAACACCATCTGCATATTTCATAGCTTTATTAAATAACTCAGGTCCACCCACCCCTAATAGTAAAGAGTAGAAGAATGTATCAAAGTAGCCTGTTGTAGGATAAGTAAATAAAGAAATTCCTTCTGCTTTCGCTTTATCTCCCAAAGCCCACATCTCATCCCAAGTCTTCGGTACTTCCCAACCTTTTTCTTTTAATAAGCTAGCATTATAGAATAATCCAGTTGGACTATAGAACATCGGTGCCATATAAATTTTACCGTCATTATAAGGATTAGTCGCAGGTGTACCAGTAAGCCCTGGTACTAATTTATCTTTGACTTTAACATCTTCACCATAAACATTTCTATCAAAAACATCGGTAATGTCTTCTAATGCTTTATCTTTAATCAAAGTTTCTGTTAGTGCCTGTTTTCTCCCGGTTGCCAACAACACAACATCCGGATACTTTCCTGCTTTCATATTTGAGCCTATGACATCCTCAAGATTTTTGTCCACTGTCAATTTAACATCAACTTTTGGATTAGCAGCTTCATATGCGTCAATCACTTCGCTCCACATCTCTTTACCATAAGCCGATTCAAGTGTTGCCACATGAAGGGTTTGTTTTTCACTGGAGCCTTTACCATCCTTAGAGTTATCAACTTTTGTAGTATTACCTTGGCAAGCTATTAAACTAAAAGATAACAAAGCTGTCATTCCAGACAACAATAACTTTTTTTTCATCTTTATTTACCCCCATCTCCTAATCTTCCTTTCATAATTAAAGAATACAAAATAGATAACGCTTTCACAATAAACATCTTGTTCTGTTTTTTAGATATCTTGCTTTTTACTGAATATCCCACTAAAATCTTTATAACATAGATAAAAAGTCTACGAAGGAGGGATTCATTTGTCCAATGAAGTATATGAGATTCCACAAATTCAACGAAACCATCTTCCAGTAAAACTTCTTTATATAACAAAATCAAAATACGATAAAGATTGGCATAGTACCATTCATGCGCATCACTTTACAGAGCTATTGTATATTACCAAGGGCAAAGGAACTTTTATCTTTTACAAAGAAGAAATCCCTGTCCAAGAGCACAATTTGATTATCATCAATCCAAATATCGAGCACACAGAAAAATCTGATACGAATCACCCACTTGAATACATCGCACTTGGTATTCAAGGTTTGTCCTTTTCATCCATAGAAAATCCTAGTCAAGTCACTATTCACAATTATAAACAGGATCAAAAGAACTTCCTCTTCTACCTTCAGCAATTAATTGAGGAAGTGGAAAATCATCAAGAAGATTACGATTTAATTATACAAAATATTCTGGAAATTTTACTACTTAAAATGATGAGAAAAAAATCTTTTAATGTAGAAAAAACATCTACTCAAAAAATCAATAAAGATATTGAATTGATTAAAAACTATATTAAGCAGCATTTTCACGAAAATATAAGTCTGGATACATTAGCAAGAATCAGTCATATTAATAAATATTATTTATCTCATTCCTTCAGGAAATTCGTTGGTGTTTCTCC
>NZ_JBFTMA010000398.1:0-3938 GCF_056396725.1 Bacillus sp. 05T31 | reverse complement strand
CATCTTGCACGTTCATACCATATGTGCGCTTCATATTTATATTCTTTTAATAAATCATTAAAGAATCCATATGCTTCTTCATATCGTTCTAAATCTATTAAAATTAAACCGTGATTTACAAGTGTAAACCTTTCTGGACTACGTTCTATAGCTGTTAGAGAATACTCTAGCCCCTTTTCGGATTGATCCATATACATGTATGATAATGCTAAGAAACTCCACGCAACTGGTTGATCTGCATCCAATTGTAATGATGAACGAAAACTAGCAATCGATTCTGCATAATTATCTTGCTCAAAAGAATAACGTCCATTTATAAAATGATACAACGCTTGATTGCTTTTCTTCTCCACACTTTGAAGCATCTGTCCTGCTTTTTCCATATCCTGCAGACGAATAAAACACTGTGCACTATGCAATTTCACAAAGTCAGAGCTCGGAAACTTTTTCATTAATTTTTCTATACAAAACTGAATAAAATCTTTATCTACTTCAGCATCTAAATGTTTAATCGTATATAACCAAGTGTTTGGATTTTCACTTGTTTCTTTTAAAAATAGTACTAACTTTTCAATTCCCTCTTTATCTTGCTCACCTAAATGATCTGTAAGAGAAAAGATTGTTTCATAATAAGTGTGTTCTTCCTCATTTAAAAATGAAAGTTGTTCCATTCTATCTTTTGGTATAAACGTAATAGCTAAACAATCTGTATAACGATATTTTTCTTGCAACTTATCATATTCCACAAGAATCGGTTCCAAGAAATTCGGATCTTGAATATAAAAAGCTTGTAGTACATCGTCATAACCAGAAAGCACTTGTACATGGGAAGCGTGCTCAATATCTATACTTAATAAAACGGGAATACCTTGATTGAGTAATCTCTTATAATTTTCCACATTCCCTTGAAAATAACGATATTCGTAACCTTGCTCTTCTATATATGTAACTGTATCTGAAAACTTAGAACCTGTTACATCAAAAATATGTTGTGCAATTTCATCTTGCGTACGTTTTTCTCCCCATACCCCTAACATCATTTCCAAACTTGTCGGAACGCAATAGTTATCCTTTTGTACAACCGGAACTATCGGTAAACGAACCTTTTTTCCATCAGGATTTTTTTCTATATGATGATATAGAGAATTTTTCAAACTCTTTTCATTTTTCAATAGTGCTTGCAAATCGTGAATATTATTCATTTTATAAAATGCTTCTGCACGTAAATGTATAAAATAAGTTGTATATGCATGATGCGGAAGCATATGATTAATTTTATCTATTACCGCTAACATTTCTTCATAGCGCTCTAAATCTAATAAATATTTTACTTTTTCAAAATAGAAATATGGTACTTGAGGAAACTTTGCAATCGCATCATTAATGAGTTGTAACGCTCGCTGCTGTTCACMTTTATATGCATATAATTGCGCCAATAAGTACGTAGCTAACTCTTCACAATCTTTATGCTGCTGACCGGATAAAAGTTGTTCCTCTGCCTTCTCCCACTCACCAGTCTGTATATATAAGTAACCCCATTTATCAAAAACTGCACGCGTACTATACTTTTCCGCCTTTTGCATATAGGCATAGGCCTCTTCATTTCGCTTCATATCTARCAAACATCTAACTAACGTAAARTATGCTTTCGTTAAAACATCCGCATCAGTTTCCTCTTCATTTACCTTTTCCAAAGAATCTTTTAATAATTGTTCAGCATCAAGGATTTTACGCTCATCAATTAATTCATCACAATATAAAGAGAGCGTTCTCATATTTGGGAATTTTTTATAAGTATAACGAATTAAAAAGGAGCTATATTGATGCATCAAACCTTCATCAGCAAGACGAATTAATGTATCAAACTCCTTAGGTGACGAGACGTTAGAAAGCCAGTTCTTCACGTATGATAACTTATTCGTTTCTTTTATATGCGCAATTTCATTATTTATCTCATGTAATCCATCTAGGAATCTCTTTTCTTTCAAACAAATCTCTAATTGCTTAAAATCTAGCATGCATTCACCTCAAATTATTATTTATACTGCCATTTGCAAGCAGTATTCTAACCTACTTGCTTAGATTTTACACATCATATAGTATGCATTCAATTAAAACCTCATATAATGAACGATATTATTTAATATTATTCAAGTTTATAACTAAATATCTTAAAAACGATACTTTTTCTCGTTATTTTGTTTAATTTGATGAAATAACATATATTATTCGAAGATGGGTTTTATCTTCTTTTTTGAGSCTTCATTCAGTGGATGAAWTTATATTAACGATTTCCTGAATATCTATTGTAACTTACAATAGATCAACGATTTGATAAGATATATCGATTTACCKAAAAAAATGACAATCATCCTATCTTTTATTTCACTTATCAAATTTTAAATCCATAAAAACGCCGTAATGATCACTTGGAAATACGTGTGATGAAGTTAATGCTAAATCTCCAAATACAGATACATTTTCTATATTTAGAGATTCAAACGAATCCTTCTCTTGTATCAAAATCCAATCATATCGTTCTTCTTGCTTTTCATCCCCTATTAAATTTGTATTCTTTCCATAATCTAAAGTTGGCTGAGCAAGAATGTTATCTTGATTTTCTTTAAGCTGAGCCACGTCTATCCATTGATTACTTATTAAGTATTGATGCACCCCTGAATGTGGTTCATCATTAAAATCACCACATAATAATTCGTAGCCACTACCTCTGTTTTTAATCCAATTATTCACCGTATCCAATTGCTCTTGTCTTACCTTACTAGATTTCCAATTTAAATGAACATTCGTTACCCCGAGCTTATACTCTTTATATTTTAACATGATTCGAATGGTAGAATAATTCGATTCCTCTATATCTGTTTCCCAAATAGCTTCTTCAGCTAAGATAGGAACTTTACTTAAAAAAGCTAGGCCTTCATCTGGAGAATCTGGATACTCTTTAAATACACAGACCGGATATCCAGATTGATCCGCTATATACTGCGCAACATTTTTCTTCAATTCATACTTAGCACAACTTCCCACTTCCTGTAGAGCAAGAATATGCGGGGAAATATTGCGAACCTCCTCACAAATGGCTTCTAATCTCTCAAACCAAAAACTCTCGTGATTCCATATATTGAAAGTAGCAATTCGAATTACATCACTACAATTTAACATTTTATTTCACCAAATGTAATTTTCATATTCGGAGCATACACTAAAGATGCATGTATATGAAACACTTCAAAAAATCGTAGTTCTGCTTCATATTGAGCGAGCGCTTCAGCAAATGTTAATCCCCGACTCATTAAACGTTCTATAAATTGCTGTTTATCACCCGGATTGCCTGCAATCCCCTCTTCTTTTAGAGAATTATATAATCCTTTCTTATCATTTTGATTTAAATTAGAATCTAAAAAATTCACTTTATCACTTACTCTACATTCAATATTTTTAACACCCAATTCACTTAAATACATTGGTATTTTCATGCCAATATCGCCATCTTTACCACTTCTGTGTGTATCTTCTTCAAATAACTTCTGCAAAATACCAAGCTGGATAATTTCCGATTGAATTAATCTGTCTAGCGTGTATGAGGACATATTAGAAATCCAATTCGGCTCAAAACATATTATCTTTCCTCCCTCCTTAATTGAATTTATCATTTTTTGCAACATCGTTTTGGGCGAATTCATATGTAATAAGAAAGCATGACTGACAGCTATATCATATTTATTTTCCAATTCAATTTCTGTAGCATCTCCTTCAATAAATTCTGATTCATATGGAAGCGAAAAAAACAACTCTCTCGCTTCAGCTATTAATGCTTCCCCGCTATCAATACCTGTATACTTTGATCCATTTGGAAGTAACGGCAACAAAATTAAACCTAAGTAGCCATACCCACAACCGTAATCAACAATATGTACTGG
>NZ_JBFTMA010000397.1:0-4729 GCF_056396725.1 Bacillus sp. 05T31 | reverse complement strand
TTGCACTTCACCGAAAAGGCGAATGTATAGTTCATTATGAACATTGTCTTTCCAAACCTTAATGAGAGGATCTTCTTCGCATAGTTCCATAAGTGCAGCGTATAAATCATGAATTCGCTCTTTAGGCACTGCATCAACTGCAGCTTCCATTTGTGGTTCGGCAAAGTGAATATCTTTTATATAATCCGTCCACTCACCGATAATATCACCAATTTTGATATTCGTAAGTCCCCATACTTTGCAAAACTCTCCACTATGAACAGTAGAGGCTTGAACTGCATTTCCATTATGAAATATGCACATTTTTTTAATCTTCTCTTTATGTGATAGAGACTCACTGCGCTGAATATCAACATATTTTCTAACGTGTAAACAACCAGAAAATAGTCTTACGTAAGCAATCTTTTCGCCAGAAGATTCACGTTCAATTTTAAAAACAACACCGGATAATGTTTCATCTTGTGCCGATTTAGTAGCTGGAATTAAGGCTGAAATATTTTTAAGTAATTCAGTTACTCCTATACCTGTCATTGCTGAACCAAAAAAGATAGGAAACACATTTGCTTGCTGTATTTGCTTTTCGAGTTCTTTTCTTAATAGTGCATCCGGTATTATTTCGTTATTTACATATGACTCAAGCAATGATTCGTTAAATGGTGCTAATAGTTCCATACAATCGTCATAAGATTTATATTCAATAATCCGAGCGTCCTTTGTACCTTCGTTTTCTACAAAGTAGAAGGGGSATGCTTCATTTGAAAGAAGCTCTTTTATTTGTTTCACAACTTTTTCAGTATTTGCGCCACTACGGTCTATTTTATTAACAAATAATATAGTAGGTATGTTTAATTTCTGTAATGTCCGCATTAAAATCTTTGTTTGTGCTTGCACACCTTCAACGGCAGAGATAACTAAAATGGCACCGTCTAAAACRCGGAATGATCGCTCCACTTCAGCGATAAAATCAGCRTGTCCAGGTGTATCAATRACATTTACTTTTAAACTRTCAATAAAGAAAGAAACGACMGATGCTTTAATCGTAATTCCACGTTGTCTTTCTAATTCCATTGAGTCAGTTTGCGTATTACCACTATCTACTCGGCCAACTTCTTTAATCACATTCGTTTCATAAAGAATACGCTCAGTCAAACTCGTCTTGCCAGCGTCTACGTGCGCGACAATCCCTATATTTATTGTTGTCATATATAAATATCCTCATTTCATTTTCCATTTTTAATTCCTCATTTCTATTTGTGTATTGCCGCATTACAATCACTCTCCAGTCATTTAAATTATTACTATTATAATGTAATTTACATTTTTTGTAACGCTACAAAGCGCCTTAATTTGGAAAAATAGGAATGAAAACAAAATGCTTGCATTCTAAATCGATATAGATTATATTAATTGACATATCAACTATTGATGCATCAAACGTTTTTGATTTGGATGTAAAGGAGGGGGTAATTTGACAAGTTCATGCTCAAAAGAAGCGATTATTTTATATAAATTACACTTTCTAAATAAAGAAGTAAGTTCGAAGTTTGAAGGGTGTACGGGTATGAGTCAGTCTCGATTAGAGCTTATACTTCAGTTATATGAAGTAGATGAAATTAGTCAAAAAGCACTTCAGCAAGAAGTGAATATTGATAATGCCGCGATTACGAGGCATTTAAAACAGCTGGAAGCAAACGGAATGATTACAAGACGTAAAAATCCAGATGATAACAGAATTACGTTAGTTTCTCTTACAGAAGAGGGACGAAATAAAATTCAAGTGTATCAAGAGGAAAAAGAGCGTTTCGCTACTTCAGCATTTAAAGGATTAAGTGAAGAAGAACGCGACAATCTTTTAACGATGTTAGACCGCATTCAAGAAAAYATAAAAGAAYTTTAAAAAAGGGAGAATACAACTATGACTAACTCAGTAAAAACWAATGAYTTTAACGAAATTTTAACAGGACGTCGTTCAATTCGTAAATATGATCCAACTGTAAAAATTAGCAAAGAAGAAATGACTGAAATTCTTACAGAAGCAACACTTGCACCATCTTCAGTAAACATGCAACCATGGAGATTCCTTGTTATTGAAAGTGACGAAGCAAAAGCAACACTTGCGCCACTTGCGAAATTTAATCAATCTCAAGTAGAAACATCTTCAGCAATGATCGCTGTATTTGGTGACTTAAACAACTTTGATAACGCAGAAGAAATTTACGGTACAGCAGTTGAGCGTGGTTTAATGCCAGCTGAAGTAAAAGAAGATCAAATGAAAAAACTTTCAGGTTACTTCTCAATGGTTACACCAGAAGTAATGAAAGATACTGTATTAATTGACGGTGGTCTTGCAGCTATGCAATTTATGTTAGCAGCTCGTGCTCACGGTTACGATACTTGCCCAATTGGTGGATTTGAAAAAGACCAAATCGCTGAAGCTTTCGGATTAGATAAAGAACGTCACGTACCAGTTATGTTAATTTCAATCGGAAAAGCTGCTGACAGTGGTTATCCATCAGTACGTCTTCCAATTGAAAAAGTTGCTGAGTGGAAGTAATTTTATAAAAAACAGAAATAAGTGAGATATGAGAGGGGGAAACACCATGATTATTATTCACGCAATATTTCAAGTAGATCCAGCAAAACAACAATCATTTTTAGAAGAAATTCAGCCACTACTTCATGGTTCAAGAGAAGAAAGTGGAAATGTATCTTACGATTTATATAAAGATACTGAAAAAGAAAGTGTTTATACGATGGTAGAAGTCTGGAAAGATGAAGCAGCAGTTGCGAGTCATAATACGAGTGAACACTTCACATCTTTCGTTAGTAAAGCATCACAGTTTTTAACTGCTCCGCTTGATATAAAGGTTTATAGCGGTGAACTAGTAAAATAATATGGTTATAGCAGATGACTTTGGCCTACGCTGAGGTCATCTTTTTTATTTTGATAGGAATATATTTACTTCTAACTTAATGTGTTATAATTTGGAAAATGAATAATCTGAATTTTAAAAGCATTTAAAGGTGGTAGTGAAATATATGAACATATTAAAGAAAATCACTAATAATATTTCAAAGGTCATTATAGGAAAAGATGAAGCGATTGAACTCGCAGCAATAGCTCTTATAGCAAGAGGACATATTTTATTAGAAGATGTACCTGGGACAGGAAAAACAACTTTAGCGAAAAGTCTGGCTAAAAGTGTGGACGCTAAGTTTCAAAGAATACAATTTACAGCTGATACTTTGCCTGGAGATGTTATTGGTCTCGAATATTTTGATGTGAAGGAATCGGAATTTAAAACGAGGTTAGGGCCTATTTTTGCAAATATAGTATTAGTGGATGAAATTAATCGAGCTGTACCGAGAACGCAATCTTCGTTACTTGAAGTTATGGAAGAACGTACTGTTACAATTGCGAAACAGACACATTCATTACCAGAACCTTTTTTAGTTATTGCAACGCAAAACCCTCTCGAATCAGCGGGCACTTTTCCTTTACCAGACGCCCAATTAGACCGATTTTTACTTACTATACGCCAAGGTTACCCTACGAGAGAAGCAGAAAAGGAAATGATGAATCGGTTCCAAACGAATGATCCATTAGAAACGCTACATTCTATTATTTCGAGTGAAGAAATAATAAATATACAAAAACGTGCAAGGGAAGTGTTAGTAGGGAGTGATGTGCAAGATTATCTTCTTGAAATTCGATTAGTGTGCCAGTGGAGAATGTACGATGAAGCAACAGTTTGTGTATACACCATTAGCGGATCCTGTCGTAATAGGGGGTATATCAGTTGTAGCCGTTATTTTATGTGTATTTTCAAGTAATCTACTAATTTTATCTCTCGTATTTTTATATTTAATTTTAATGAGTGCTACGCATGTATACATACGGAAAGTATCTCGCGTTAACTGGGAATACGATCAAGGAAATTCGAACGTTTTTATAGGTGAAACGAATACGTGCAAAATAAAAATTTCAAACAACTCGATATTTCCTATTTTCAATATCGTATTTCGATTTAAGTGTGAAAATAAGCTAACTTGGAATCATGATGAACTAAACAAAAATCATAGTACTGGTTCAAATTATTATATGAATTTCAATATAAAAGGCGGAGAGACTGTTTCATTTGATTTACAAGCAATAGCGTTAAAAAGAGGCATCGCGAAATGGGAAGAAGTTGAAATTGTTATTACTGATCCCTTTGGATTCATAACGAAACATATAACATATAAACAAGTTGATACGCCGTCCTATTTAGTTTTACCAGCCGTTCCGAAAATACAAGTTCCTGAATTACAAGAATGGTCACGGGGATTTCGAAAAGCGATGTCTTCCCCGCTATATGACGAAACGAAAGTAATGGGAGTGAAATCTTATGAAAATGAAGATTTTCGTTCTATACATTGGGGTGCAACGGCAAAAACAGGGATGATAACTGCGAAAAAATACGAACGAACACAATCAGATAAATATGCGATTTATCTCAACTTGCAAAATAAAAGCGGTATTTCTTTGAGAAATGATACAGAGGAACTAATTGAATTAACGGCAGGCATATGTAAACAACTGCTTATGCAAAACTGTTCATTTGAAGTATGGATCAATAGCGTGAAAGATAATGGATTGTTGCATATAAAGAACGGTCATAATCGGAAACATTTGCAAAATGTATTAAAGGTACTTGCCTCTATATCGGATCAAGATACGCCTGTATCA
>NZ_JBFTMA010000396.1:0-6418 GCF_056396725.1 Bacillus sp. 05T31 | reverse complement strand
ATTACATAATCAGCATCTTTCTTTTGCTCTTGAATCGTTTTTGTTACAAGATCTAGGTCATATCCGTTTGCAACGCCGGGTTTATTGTCACCAGCTACCCAATTAAAGTTGGGCATAAAGCGTACAAAGGAAAGAAATTTAAACTTTTTTCCTTTTACAGTTAGTTCACGAGCGGTATAAGCATCTTCAGCATTTTTTCCGGCTCCAGTGTAAGGTAGTTTTAATTTTTCGACGTGAGAAATGGTGTCTAGTAGTCCATCTTGCCCATAATCAAGCGTATGGTTATTGCCAATGTTCACGATGTCATATCCGGTGTTTTTAATGGCTTGTAGTGTGGATGGATCACTTTTAATCCAAAATTGTTGCCCAGGTACTTTTTGTTCTCTCGTTGTAAATGCTGACTCTAAATTAACAAAAGAAATATCAGCTTTCGTTATTTCTTCTTTTACGTGTTGGAATGGATAATCAGCCCCATTTTTTTCGATTACGGGACGTAATTGCCAATCGAACATTGTATCACCAGAGAAGGTGAGTGTGATTTCAGGGTCTTCGGTTTTCTTTTCGCTTTTTGAAGCTGTTTTACTAGATTTGTTTTGAATATCAGGTTTGTCTTTCGCTTTTGAAATAAAAGAGTAGTTGATTAATAAAACAATTGGTGTAATGAAAAAGGCTATTAACAGAAATCGTTTTAGTAAAGTTTTCATAAATACCTTCCCTTTTGAGTTTATCCCGCAATTAGATTAACAATGAATCTACTAAAGGCAATCAGTCTTTGTATAGTTACAAAAAAATAGCGGGTTATGTAGTGAAAAACGTTTGTTAATATTCACAATATTACGTTAACATATAGGTAACCTGTAAATCAATGTATAAACCAAAATATAGAAATAAAGAATTCGAAGGGTGAAGAATGAGAAATGGTTATATTAGGAGCAGTTGTAAATGGGATTTGTATTATATTTGGTACTTTACTWGGWAAATTATTTAGTRSGATTCCAGAAAGTATGAAGGGAACAATTATGCATGCAATYGGTTTAGCGGTTACTGTACTTGGACTTCAAATGGCATTAAAAAGTGAAAATTTTCTTGTTGTCATACTAAGTTTAGTTATTGGTACGGTAATCGGAGAATGGCTACAATTAGAAGAAAGGTTAAAACTGTTAGGGGATTGGCTAGAAAATAAAGTTGGATCGAAAGGGAAAGGGAGCATATCAGAAGGSTTTGTAACAGCYACKYTWATTTTTGCAATYGGWGCGATGGGSATACTTGGTGCAYTSGACAGTGGGATTCGCGGAAATCATGATATTTTATTTACAAAGGCGATTATCGATGGATTCATTTCTATTATATTAACGACAACTCTAGGAATTGGCGTAGTATTTTCAGCGATTCCAGTGATTTTATATGAGGGAGGTATTGCAGTTTTTGCAACACAAATTAATAGTTTTGTTCCAAAAGAATTAATGAATCAATTTATAGTGGAAATGACGGCTACTGGCGGTATTATGATATTCGCAATCGGATTAAACTTACTTGGATTTATTAAAATTAAAGTGGCAAATTTACTTCCAGGCATATTAATGGTTGGAGTAATTGTTTCTATTATATACGGTTATGGTTTGATAATAAGTCATTAGGGGAAGGGATATAGATGATGGAATTCCAATTTACAAAACGTGCATATAAAATATTGGAGATTGCAGCAGAAGAGGCTGAGTGTAGTAAAGGTATTATCCATCCAGTTCATCTATTTATAGGAGCTTGTAAGGAAGGTACTGGAGTTTGCGCGGAGTTACATATGTATTTATTTCACACGGTGGGTATGGGTTTTTTAGCAAAGATATCGTTACTCCAACAATATTATGCAAATGAAATAGAATACATAAATGTTGGGGAGTTTAAAGTTTCAAATAAGACGATAGAARTTTTACAARTAGCGAAGAAACGKATGGAACGTTTYCAGCAARTARTAATAAATGAAGGGCATGTTWTATATGCAATTTTTCAAGGGGATACAGTTATTGATAAGGTTATAAGTGAAAAGATGAAAAAAGATCTGTTGCAAATTACATCTGAACCAAGAGACTTGACGGTTGCATTAACAATATTTGATCCTATTTGTAATAGTTTAAGCTGTAATATTAGAAAAGCGATCTCTTCTGATTTTGAAAAGTTGTCACGTTTTGTTAAGGATGAATTTGGTGAACGTTGGTTAAAATCTTTAGATTATGGATTTCGGACATATAAAGAGGAGTTACCTATATTTATTGCTGAACAAGGAGGAGAAATCATTGGTTTCGCTTGTTATGATGTTGTGAGAGGAAAGAAAGGGTTGTTTGGCCCGATGGGTACAGCGAAACATAATCGTGTGAACGGTGTTGGGAAGACGTTATTGAATCATTGTTTATATAACATGAAGAAAAGCGGATATGAGTATGCAATTATAGGACAAGATGCAAAGGGATAGAGTTTTATTATGTATAAAGCAAATTACTAAACTTTTTCCAGGAAACGGTGTAGAATGGGTATCTAATGAAAGAAGGTGTGAAAATGGCCAGCTGGAAACGAAATTTAATGATTTGTTGGCTAGGTTGTTTTACCACTGCAGCCGGTATGAGTTTAGTAATTCCTTTTTTATCTTTTTATATTGAGGAATTAGGGGTGACCGGCACTGCTAGTATTGCACAGTGGTCGGGACTTGCATTTGGTGTAACATTTTTAATGGGTGCGATTGTATCACCGATATGGGGAAAGCTCGGTGATATACATGGACGGAAATTGATGCTTATACGTGCTAGCCTTGGTATGGCGATAATTATGACGCTTATGGGGTTTGTGACAGATGTGTATCAATTAGTCGCACTTCGGTTTTTAATGGGATCGGTATCAGGTTTCCTTTCTACAGCGATGACACTTATTGCTGCAGAAACTCCGCAAGAACATTCAGGTTGGGCAATTTCTACAATTTCAACTGGAGGCGTGAGCGGTTCATTACTTGGGCCGATACTCGGAGGTTATTTGTCAGAGTTAATTGGAATGCGCCATGTTTTTCTAGTTACAGGAGCTTTCTTATTCCTTTCCTTTCTTATCGTCTTTTTCTTCTTACATGAGGAGAAACATTCTGCTAAAGAAAAAAAGGCACAGCCGAAAAAAGTATGGACGATGGTCCCTGCAAAACATTTAATAATAAGTTTATTTGTAGCGACGTTTATTATTCAGCTTGCAAATATGTCGATTCAACCTATTATTACGTTGTACGTAAAGCATTTGGCAGGACCAGGAACAGATCATATTGAAATGCTTGCAGGTGCAGTCATGTCTGCGACAGGATTAGCAGTAATTTTAGCAGCTCCTAAGCTAGGAAGATTATCAGATCATATTGGACCTCAAAAAACGTTAGTTGTAGCGTTGTTTGCTGCAGGAATTATTTTTATTCCGCAAGCATTTGTAACCTCAGCTTGGCAACTATTAATTCTTCGCTTTTTATTAGGTATTGCACAAGCAGGACTATTACCTTCCGTACAAACTCTACTAAAACAACATACGCCAACCCATGTAACGGGACGAATATTTGGATATAATCAATCGTTTCAGTTTTTAGGAAATATGATTGGGCCAGTACTTGGTGGACAAATTGCAGCTCATGCAGGCTTCCAATATGTTTTCTTCTCTACATCATCACTATTATTTATTGCGTGCATTTGGGTTTATTTTCATAGTAAGAACGAAGAGGTATCAGAGAAACGACATTTGGAAGTTAGTTAACTATGTGAATGAAAAACAGGAAAAGGATGAAGCAATATTGCTTCATCCTTTTTCATTAAAATTGAAGGCAAAGATAACTTAATGTACCAAGCTCGTAGCTACGGTGAATGACCGTACCGTCGTTCTCACCACTACCCATCGCGATAAATAGAGGAACAAAATGTTCCGCTCTTGGTACAGCTAATTGTGCATGAGGAGCATTTCTTTCCCAGTTAAACAATGCATCTTTATCGCTAGTATGCATATGATTTATAATCCAATCATCAAATTCAATCGCCCATTGTTCCGGAGTTGTTTCATTCCATTTTAATGCTCGTAAATTATGAACAGTAACTCCGCTGCCGATTACTAAAATATCTTCTTGTCCAAGTCCTTTTAGTGCTTCTCCAATTTCAAATTGTTCTTTTGCAGGAAGGAATGGATTKACTGATATTTGTACGACAGGAATATTGGCTTCTGGGTACATACGATGCAGGAGTGTCCATGAACCATGATCTAAACCTCTCGTCATATTATGATGGACTGGAATGCCTCTGTTTTTAAATTTTGTTTCTAGCATAGACGCAATGCTAGAAGAGCCTTTCGCATGATATTTGATTTCGTATAACTCAGGAGGAAAACCTCCAAAGTCATAAATTGTTTCATATACTTCATCTGAAGAGGAGATCGTTAATACTTCACTTTCCCAGTGAGCGGTAAAAATAACAATAGCTTTCGGTTTATATGTTTCTCCAAGTGTCTTTAAAAAGCGTGTATAGTCTGTATCTTGAATAGCAAGCATAGGTGATCCATGTGCTAAAAATAGTGAGGGCATCATGATTAAAACCTCCTAAAAATATATTAATTACTTTATGTAAGTAACTATATAATTTTATTTTAGATTCGTCAAGATAATAGTTTAATATGTAATCGGAAAAATAGATCATTTGTCATAATGAAAGCAATTGCATATAATACATAATAAGAATAATGAATGTTTATTCATTATAAAAAAAGATATACATAATAGATTTGGAGGCTGTCGGAATGAGCATACAGGAAAATTTCGTTACGGCATTGGATAAATCGGAAATTTACTTGCGTAAATGGTTACCAGAAGGAAATCCGCGGGGAATTGTTCAAATTGCACATGGTATGACAGAACATGCAGGTGTTTATACAGAATTTATTGATGCTTTATTAGAAGCAGGATATGGTGTTTATGCTCATGATCATAAAGGGCATGGAAAAACAGTRAAAAGRGAAGARGACTATGGTCATTTTGAACCAAATGTAGGTTGGAATCAGGCTGTKTCTGATGTTATCTTTGTTTCGGAAATGATAAAAGAAGAGCAGACATGCCCGTTATTTTTACTTGGACATAGTATGGGTTCTTTTTTATCAAGACGTGCTGTACAACTTAAAGGTGAATTATATGATGGATTCCTTATTTCAGGAACTGGTGGAAATCCAGGGCTTTTAGGAAGTATCGGTCATAAAGTAGCGACAATTGAGATGAAACTTCGCGGAAAGAAAACGAAAAGTCCGATGCTGAACTTCTTATCTTTCGGAAACTTCAACTCACACTTTAAGCCAAATCGTACGAAATTTGATTGGTTATCTTCAGATATTCATCAAGTTGATAAGTATATTGCGGATCCGTTATGTGGATTCATTTGCACGACTAGTTTTTACCGAGAATTGTTTCATGGAGTTCTAGAAGTAAATAAAATAGAAGAATACAAGAAGACACCAACAAATCTTCCAATACATATATTCTCTGGTGATCGTGATCCTGTTGGGGATATGGGGAAAGGTGTAAAAGAAGTATACGAAAACTATAAAAAATGTGGTTTGAAAGATGTAACACTTCGTTTATATGAAAATGGTAGACATGAAATGTTCCATGAAGTGAATAGAGAAGATGTATTTCAAGATTTGATTTCATGGTTAGATGAGCATATTGTATAAGAAGAAACCTCACTTCATGCTGAAGTGAGGTTTTTTGAAAAATTGGAGGATTGATTATGAGTGAATTTGTAAATAAAGAATATGTAGAAATAGATTTTCAAGATGTCTGGATAAAAGACGAGGAATTGAAAAATTGTACCTTCATAAAATGCCGTTTTAGAGGAATAGATGCATCAGAAGTTTTTACTAAAAATTGTAATTTCATAGAATGTGATTTTACTGGTACTCTTTTTAATGCTTCTATCCATCAAGGAACTACGTTTGCTAATTGTAGGTTTTTTGGTGCGAATTTATTTGTATCTAAGTTTGAAGAATGTAAAATGACTGGTTCGGATTTCGAAGAGGCGAATTTAGACGGAATAACAATTATATCAGGCGATTGGTCATATACGAATTTAAGGTTTGCGAACTTAAGTAAACAAATGTTAAAGGGTATTCGTTTAATTGAAGCTGACCTATATGAATGTAATTTAGAAAAAGCAGATTTGCGTGAAGCGGATTTAACGGGCGCACAATTAGGTAAGGTGAAACTTAGTGGGGCGGATTTAAGAGGAGCTGTAGTTGATAGAGTTGATTTTAAAGCTTTTGATTTAAAAAACGTGAAATTAGATATAGCGCAGGCGGTTGCAGTCGCGAGATGTTATGGAGCAAAGGTGAATTAAATCATTTGTAACACCGTTCAATATATTGAACGGTGTTACAA
>NZ_JBFTMA010000395.1:0-3977 GCF_056396725.1 Bacillus sp. 05T31 | reverse complement strand
ATACAAAACGGATAAAGGCAAAATTAAAAATGAGCCCGGTGCAATACCGGACTCACTTTTATCAAGCTGCCTAATGAAATAACCGTGTCTAATTTTTAGGGGTCACTTCATTAAAGGACAGCTTCAAATATGTATTTTTACACTTCGATAGATTTACCGTCTTCAACGATATGGTAAAGTAAGTGCGCTAAATGATGAATTGGACCATTTTCTTCCTCTTCTTCATTTGTCTCACCTTGGAATTCAAGATCATTTAAGTATAGTGCTAAAAATTGATAGAACAATTTCAAATCAAATCCGTAGCAAGCACTTGGTTCTTCATGATCTCCTTCATATTGTAACATTAAGTATTGCTCGTTTCCTTCTGTATCTTCAGCATCAAAGAATACGAAGAAACCAACGTTTGTATCTAAATCAAATAGATGACGAGTACCTTTTTCTGTTGCTTTCTCGAAGTCCTCTTCACTTAATTTATGTACTGTTGTTGCCTTTGCATTATCCTCTTGATGAAAATTTACTGTAAATGATTTCAATGCTGACACCTCCTGTTTGTATAACAGTAGCATAACAGATTAGACAACATAATACAAAGGGACTGCTTACAAATGTAAACAGTCCCCTGTATTCATTTCCGCATTGCACGGAATATAAAGCTTACGATGAAAATCAAAACAATCGCGCCTATTAAAGCCGGAACAATCGCATATCCGCCTATAACAGGTCCGAATTTACCAAGTAACGCTGTACCAAGCCAAGAACCGACAATACCTGCAATAATATTACCGATTACACCGCCAGGTACATCCTTCCCAGTAATTAAACTTGCAAACCATCCTAATATACCACCAACGATTAAAGACCAAATCATATCATTTCCTCCTTTATAATTGACCAATAAAAATTATAATCAGAAACAATTGCTTACCATTAGTTATGTTACATTTTTCGTAAGTTATTCGTCTTATGAAAATTATTCAAATCTGCGCACCCTTTTAAGGACAATCTGGCTTCAATATTGTTCTCATAAATTCGTCTTTAAACGCTTGATAATTAAATTCAACGGCAATTTTTTGTATAGGACGATTATCAAACGTCGTTGGCTCAGCTATTTTTCTAAAATCTGCAACACTTTGACCTCTCGTTACATCATTCGTCGTACTAATCCAAACTGCTGATTTTTTATATTCAAAAATATCATCATTTATAAATGAAATGA
This sequence comes from Bacillus sp. 05T31, assembly GCF_056396725.1. Lineage (NCBI taxonomy): Bacteria > Bacillati > Bacillota > Bacilli > Caryophanales > Bacillaceae > Bacillus > Bacillus sp. 05T31. Next base: position 2,761 of record NZ_JBFTMA010000395.1, on the reverse strand, counting down.
ACGGAAGTAAATCGTGAATCGGACTCCCAGCAATACCTGGATATTCTTTTTTGTAAAAGTTCTCGTAATAAAAATCGATCATTGGCTTAATAAGTTTCGCCTGCCCGGTTCCTTCTTTATCAATAATATCGACCATTTCAGGAGTAATAAGAGCTCGCTGCGTTACATTTAACGGATATATAGTAGCATTCTGCGCATATTTCATAACGATATTCGCGGCAATTGGATCGCCGTAAAAATTAGCTTCTGATACAGGTGTAACGTTTCCCGGAAATAGAAAAGCACCGCCCATTATATAATAAGAACATACTCGATTCATTAAATTGGGGTACAATAAAAATAATGTTGCAAGTGTTGTTAATCGTCCCGTCGCGACTATAATAATATCTTCTGGACAAGGCTCAATTAATTTAATCAATTCACAAAAATTTTCTCTGTCACAAATTCTCATTTTCGGTGGAATAATTGGACCTAAACCGTGATCCCCATGAATTTCAGGGAAAAACAAAGGTTCTTCAGCTGTCATTGGTCTACTGGCACCTTCAATAATCTTCACTTTTGTAGCATAGTATCTTTCTAAAAAATAAACATTTTCCGTAACAATTTCTCTTGATACATTTCCATACTCTGCAACGATACCGATAATATCTAATTTGCATGTTTTATTCGCATAAATTAACGTTATTGCATCATCAATACCAAAATCTCCGAAAAAGATTATTTTTTTATTAACTTTCCTCACCCCTCTCCAGCATAATCTACTATTATTATTATGCGAAAAAGACAAGGCGGTGAAACAGAGATAATTAAAAAAGCCACCTATTTATTGGCGACTTCAATCTTTTTATAAGATAAATATGCTAGTACACTTTTGCTTGAATCATATTTCGGATTATTCCCTTTTCTCGGTTCTCTCATATGTGTTTTTTCAAACCCAGGAATGTCAGGCATTTTCTCTAAAAATTCAAGCATATCTTCCTCAGTTCCCTCAATACGTACACGAATCATTATTACTATTCCTCAATTCTCATTTTCTCTGTACTAAGTATATCGTACATCAGAAAGACTGCAAGAAATTTATCTTTTTAATGTTGAACTTTTTTTACATACGAACAGTGCCATTTCAGTATAAAACGATTCTATTTTATTGTTTCCAAATTGAATTTTGAAAAATTCTTGCATTTCATTTGATGTTTTCATCATACACTCTGTTAACTTTACACGTTTTTGCATAGGAACATCCATCATATCGCACCACCAATCAAAATCGAACTTCTTGTCAAAAGTATGACATGACTGTATTTGCAAACCATGTTTTTCTAATAAAGTAATCCATTCTGTTTTTTTCAAAGCTCGTTCATGGCTTGGATCTCTCTTCTTTTCGATAAAGTTATAAAATGTATCAAACTCATTATTTTCTGGTGAAACGTTATCAATTAATATAAATAACCCATTATCTTCTAACGTTCGATTTACTTCAAAAATAAATTGCAAAGGATCAACAAAGTGATGTGCTGCAATTCGGCATGTAATTGTATCAAAGGATTCATCAGCAAATGGTAACCTTTCTGCATGTCCTGCTACAAATGATACATTTTCATGTCCATTCCCTTCTATAAAACCTTTTGCTTTTTCTAACATTTTTTCTGTTAAATCAAGAGCGACTACCTCTTTGAACATTGGGGCTAACAAATTAGCAACATGTCCACCACCGGTAGCAATATCAAGAAGACGAGTATTATGACGAGTTTCAACTTGCTGAACTACATATTGTAAATCCAGTCCTTTTGCATGAATTTTACTTTTCACATACTTCTCTGCATTACTACCAAATTGTTGTTTCACAAGTTCTTCTTTACTCACTTTTATCATCTTCTTTCTATAAAGTATTATATTTAATTTATAAGTTCTCTTTATATAATTTCAAATCCTCTTTTAGTTTAGTCTCGTCTCTTGTATTAGAGACCTTCTATCAAAAAAATTTAACTCTTTTATTTTTAAGCACAAAACAAAAAAAGTTATGGGGAATTATCCCACAACCCCACAAAGTATCTCTTATATTTGAGGATCTTCTTACACGTCTAAATAACTTAATCCCCCTGTAACTTCACAATAATTTCTACTTCGCTATTAGTAGCCTCTCTTGCATGCAATCCATATTGGTCCATGCCAATCCATATCCACCCAGGACTATCATAAAGAATATCTATGTTGAAATGCTTCAACTTAGTAAGCTCTGACCTAATAAATTTATCCCTACTAGCGATTTCCTTATCAAGCAAGCCATATTCTTTCCCATTTTCAAATAGCGCTATCATCTTTCCTGCAAGTGGATGTATACGAACAATAAATTGATATTCTTTTTCATTTATATTCGCTACAATCGTACTAGAATCAGGTACATCACATCTAGAATTCGACATATTCATATCGGTCRGCTCCTTTATTGATTTCATTAATATCATAACAGGTTAATATTTAGATATTATTAATATAATGTAAAAAATATAAAAGCTGACTTCCCTTTAGAAATCAGCTTTTACACATTGTTTATCTTTAAACTTTTTACAAATTTTATAATGTTTCTTTCTCTTCATCATTTCCGGAAACTAAATCTCCTAAAACATCCACCGTAACTTCAACTACAAATTCACAAATCCCTGCTACAACTTCTCCAATTACTTCCTCCATCTTTCTACCCCCTTGTTTTATGGAACCTATTTGTATCTTTCTACCCCCTTGTTTTATGGAACCTATTTGT
>NZ_JBFTMA010000394.1:0-6514 GCF_056396725.1 Bacillus sp. 05T31 | reverse complement strand
GTTAAGAGTAAAGCGGCTCTTTAATATTTAAAAGACGTAAAAATATAGTTTGTATAAATTAATTTAATTGCTGTAGAGAATTTAATAAGTTTTTATGAATACGTAATAATGTTTGAATTTCTGTTTCCTGAAGTTGTTCTAATGCTAATGACATAGCTTTATAGGAAGTAGAATTTTCAATAGCTTTTATTGATGTTTCTCGACCTTGCGTTGTTACTTTTAATTTTACCTCTCTACGATCTTCTGATGAGGGCTTTCGTTCGATTAATCCTAGATTAACTAATTCATCCACATTTACACTCACTGTACTTTTAGGGACTGAAAGTCGTTCTGAAATACTTTTAAGAGTAATATTAGGAATTCCATAAATTGTGTTTAAGATTCCCATTTGTAGTACTGTTAATCCTAAACTAGAGGCATTTTGATTTGTAAATTTTATAATTTCTTTATTTATTGCTACAAATGACTGTACAACTTCTTCTTCTTTTTTGAGGCTCTGATTTTTTTGTATCATTGTAGTAACTTCCTCTCTTTTCACATAGTCCAACGACGGATAGTTTATGAATGAACTATTTATTATGGACTATTTTCAGAGGAAAGTCAATTAAACCAATTTCAGCATAAACCTACTTAATTTTAAAAGTAATAAGAACGATTAATACAACACAATGTAACTTGTGTTGCATTAAAATGAGAAAAACTATTCAAATCGGTTGCTAACGCAACACAATTTACTCAAAATAGCCTACGTTTATATGCAACACAATTTAAAACAAGGATAAAATAAGGCGAAAATAACTCAAAAACTCTTAGCGTGGTTTTTTTCCAAAATGCTGGCGATACCCCCTCTAGAAAATTCTCATAAATTTCCGTAAATAAGCCTAGATGCACTGATAAAAAGGATCAAAGGGGGAGGGAATTATTTTTATGGAACGATAGAGCATTTCAGATACTGTTACACATTCGTAATCGTTTCTGTATAAATATCTCATAATACTTTCTAATGCTTTAACTGTCTGAGATGTCTGAGAAAATTCGCTACCATTCCAATCATGGAGTAGAATGATATTGCCAGGTTTAACACCTTTTGTTATATATCTAGAAATTTTGCTAGCTGCTGGATTTCTCCAATCTTGAGGATCCTGATGCCATGACCATAGAATAATAAGCTTCCCATTTTCTATAGCTGTATTAATAATTAAATCATTGTGAAGGCCTCCGACTGGACGATAGAGAGTTGGTTTATGGCCAGTAATTTGCTTGATAATTTCATCCGTTTGATCTAATTCTGCAGTTAATTTAGCGGCGGTAATATTTTTATCATAAATATGATTATAAGTATGATTAGCAATTTCGTGTCCTTCTTTTACTTGCCTTTTTAAAATCGCAGGAAACCTTTTAACTTTATTACCTGCTACGAAAAAGGTTGCTTTCGCATTGTATTTAGCTAAAATATCAAGTATTTGGGGAGTGAAAACAGGATGAGGCCCATCATCAAATGTTATTGCAACTATTTTTTCCTTTGTATTTACTTCCCAAATTACCTTCCCTGTTTTTTCATCGTATACACTCTCCTTTAACGGCACACTTCCCATATTGTAATCTTTGATATGGTGACTCCTAATAGAAGAAACTCACTCAAAATGGAAGAATGGAGAAATAACAGCTGTTATGTTTATGGAAATGTTAGAGCTAAGGAAAAACACGTTTTATAAAATATGGGGTATCGCCACATTTCTACCAAGCTCCTTATAGAAGCAATGGGGGAACTTTAATATAATAAGAATTAAAGATAGTATAAAGGACCAAAAATTAAATATATTAAAGGTGGAAAATGACATGGCAAGAAATTACCGATTATATCAAATTGATTCATTTACGAAGGAAAAATTATCAGGTAATCCGGCTGGTGTAATAACAAATGCAGATGGTTTATCTTCGGGAGAGATGCAGAGGATTGCTAGAGAGCTTAACAATTCGGAAACGGCATTTATCTTTAAATCAGACAATAGCGAATCTGATGTACATATTCGTTTTTTTACGCCTACTCATGAGGTCCCTATCTGTGGACATGCGACGATTGCTGCCCACTATGCTCGTGCAGTTGAAAATAGTTTAAATACAGTTAAAGTTTATCAAAAAACTGGTGCCGGCATTTTACCAGTCGATGTGATTAATGAAGATAATGATTACAAAATTATTATGACGCAGGGTAGTATAAGTTTTGAAACTGTGATTGAAGGTGTAGCTTTAGAGAATATATTTACAGCTTTCAATATTAGTGAAAATGATTTATTAGAAGATTGTCCAGTACAAATCGTTTCAACCGGGCATTCTAAGGTGATGATTGGAATTAAAAATTCGGAACTTCTTAACAAATTAAACCCTAATATGGATTTACTCACAAAAGTCAGTGGATTAATTAATTGCAATGGTTTCTATGTGTTTACGATGAATGCTCCCGACTCTGATATTTTAATTCATGGAAGAATGTTTGCTCCTGCAATTGGTATTAACGAAGACCCTGTTACAGGTATGCTGTAATCGTATTTAAGTCCGATTTATTACTTGATTAGCAATTCATATGCAAAGTTCGAATCGTAAATGGAGGTCTTTATTAATATGAATTTCAGTCATTGTAAACTGTAAATCATAATAAAGTTATTTCTATGACGGGGAATTTGTGAAATAATACATTCAAACAAACAGGTGCTTTTGTTGAATAGAATAAATAAGAAAAGTAAACACCCCATGCCCATCAAGCTAAGATTATATAAGTTTATTCTCACGTGAGATTATTTCTTTTTTCTAAAGGTCCAGTGTAAGTTCTTTAAATATTTGCATACTAAATAAACCCTATCGGGTTATAATTTTTTTAGATTACGCTACTTGATTGTGGGACATAGAAAAGTTGTATACGACGCCTAAGATATCAAAGACTGTTTTCTTCTCATACCTATGGGATTTTCGCCCATTTTTCTGTAGAAGATTGAACAAACGAAGTAGTATCTTTGATATCTCTTGAGTGTCTTTTTGTAAAGCTTGATAAAGAAGTGGAAAATAATCTTTGATGATATAAATCGCTTTATATTCACTCAACTCTCGTTTCTGCTTGGTGAGGAGTAATTGGAGCATTTGAAACATAGTGGAGGAACAAAGGAGGATACTAATTAACTGTCCGTATAAATGACACTCTAATCGTTCTAATTTTACAGAATTACAGTGATGAATACGAAAAAATGWTTTCCATGTTTTAAAGATAAGTTCAATTTGCCAYCGTAARGAGTAAAAATCGTATACTTGYTCTTTTGGYAGGTATTCCGAWGGRATATTTGTAAYGTAAAAGTTAATCGCACTAAGCCGTTTACTGCGTTCTTTATAGGTAATTTGCTTTTTGTGTTCTTTAGATGCTAAATCCTTTTGTCTACGTTTCATTTGCGTTTCAGTTAATTTATACAAAATTAGTCTTGCAGGAAGCTTTTGATACATTCCAATATAAATCTCAGGAATTTCATATGTTTCACCTGACTGTAATTGGTCAATGAATTGCTCCATATCTAATTGGATGTACTCAGAGTGCTTTTTTATTGTTCCATTTTGAAAGTATTCAGGCTCTTTATTCTTCTGATATATACGTGTATTGAGCTTTAATCTTGAAATAAAATAAGCATTACACTCTTTTATCGTATGTAAGTCTTTTAAATCGAAGTATCCTAAATCACGTATACATACATCGTTCGGTTGAAGGGACGTTAAACAAGTAGAACCATACGTTTTATCATTGTGCTTTCCTGATCCTACATGAACATGTAGAAACTGACCACTTAGTAAATCATACTCTAGTTGAATTTTCACGCCAGCATTTTGACCACTACCACCTGAACCTTGATATGTAGAAGTGAATTTATCTGGAATYTGAAAATGKGTAGAATCCAATACACGAATACGTCGAAAATAGTTTGTATACAAAGTTGGAATCTTGCTAGAAGAACCAACTTGTTGGTGAAGTAAATATGCTAAGAGCTGTTGTAAAAACAGAACAGCCTGGGAATTAAAACGTTGATTGAGTCCTTCTGGACTCATAGAAATRCCTGTGTTAGCTTCTAAYYGACTACATAATTGTGTCAATGAAGTATGRGCTATRTTTYGACTTAACCAAATACATARGGCYACTAAATCTTGTGCRCGGTATTTACTTTTTCGTTTMACAAATCCTACATTTTTAGCTAATTGCTCTAAAGCATCAGGTGACATATATCGCTGCAACTCTTTAGAAAACAATTCTAGTTCATTAGAAATAGATAAGTTCATATCAAAAACGCCATCCTTTCCTATGATTCTACAGAAAGAATAACGTWTTTTTCGTTTTATGGATACAATTTCTCTTTAGCTTGATGGTGATGTGGCGAGACCCCATATCAAGCAATATTTAGCGAATTTTCACCACAAATTATMTTTGTCTTCCTATTGGGGAGACGGTACCACTTCTTTGAAAGAGAAAAAACAGAAGATCTTGAGGTCTTATGTAGGCTGATGAGGCTCTAGAACATGAAAAAGTTCATTCGATTGTGTTTGATGAGTTACCTCCTCATTCGATTGTGATGCAGTTGACTGCAATAGTGTTATCAAATGCAGCGCTGTTGATTGTTGGAGGCGAAGGTGGTCTCGAAGGTTACGTAAAAGGAGTAGGGGGTGGTTAGCGCCTTCACCTATCCTACCCGAATAAGGCGGGAAATGGTTTAGTCCTTTKTTACAGAAGGCGGCTTTTTTATGACATCCGCATCATCACCTGTAACGTAAACTTGTGCTGTTTCTTTTTTTAGCTTTTCCTTTATTTGTTTTATTTCTTCTATTTGACGTTTTGTAACCAATACTTTATTTACTTGCACGGGGTGTTTGTTTATTTCAATTTCTTCTTCTTTCAGAGGAATTCGAAGTTCCTCCTCATTTCCTGCTTCTATTACTAATACTTCACGCTTAATAGGAACAGTGAACGTTTTCTGTTCTTCGACGACTTCTTTATGAACCTTTACCTCCCCTATTTGTACTCGTTTTTTTTTTATTTCCAGTTGCTCTTCTCGTAATTGAAGCGTTTTTTCTTTAATTTCATTTGTTTTTTTAGTCGGTTTGTCGATGTTCCTTCTCGAATTCATTGTATAACTAATGCCGCCTACGAGTGCTCCTATAACGAGTCCTGTTACGATTGTAAAACCTGTTACCCAACCGATTATGCTACCGATTATCACACCAATAGTAATATACTTTCCCATAGGACCTCCTGAAGTTCTTTTTTATATATGAGGATGGAAAGAAACCTACTTAACTAGAAGTTAAGTAGGTAGGCACAATTAGTCCTCTTTGATAATATCTGTATTACCATGCGATTCAACATCTGCAACTTCTTTACGAAGTACGTCGCGTACTTGTTCTATTTCTTGAACCGAACGTTTATGAGCAGAGACTTCACCAGTGACGACCGTATGCTTTTCTACATCAATTTTTTCAGCAGTTACTGGAATGTGAATCGTTTCTTCTTCTGTAATTGGTTCATCTGTTGGTTCGTGATCAACGGCTCTTTGTTCAATAACGACTTGATCATGTAAAACAGGGACATTCACTGATTGTTCTTCCTCAACAATGTCCTTATGAAGCGTCACATCACCAGTCTCCACACGGTGTTTGTCGATCTCCAATTCTTCAGCACGAAGATCAAGATGTACGTCTTCTGCTGCAAATTCTGTATCGGCAGAGCGATCTACTTCACGTACCTTTTTTCGAGTTTCCTTTTGAGTTCCTTCTTCGTTAAATAAATCAAAAAAGCCCATGATGAAAACCTCCTAAGGGATGTGTTTGGATCTTACAAGTACTAATGTTACCTGTGTGAGTGAAAATATGCGCTTGATTTGGTGCTTGTTTCTAAAAAGGCTTTACTTAGCCATTTGGTATTTACATCCAATTTTTTATTAGGGATATTTAAAAAAAATCAGAGTCGTTAGCCTTCATGCCTTCATCCTCGATTAACGTGCCCTATCGTACTATAAGGGGTCACCATACATKSCCATCAACTTAAGAAAAATAAACGCCCTAAAACGAAAAAAATGAGCTGACTTCTCAAAGTAACTACCTATAGGGGTACCGTCACATCGCTATCAAGCTAAGGTTTTATTACACCATCAGAACGAAATTTTTAGGCTTTCCTGTAATGAAAAAGCTTATTTATCGTTTTGGGGGTGACTTGTTTTCTTAGGTTGATGACAATGTGGCGGGACCCCGTAAACTGTAACTTCATTCACCTTTATTAATATTATTATATATACATTCATTAATTAATATATCAATGTCTTGACTTAAATACAAAACTTGCTTATGGGTAAACCCATACTTCTCTACAAGCTTAATTAGTTCTTGTTTCTTTGATTCAATTAGTTTTTGTAAATCTCTCATCTCCATCTCTTTAAAAACTCCTTTAATACTATTTAGCAGTTAAATTATAGTATAAATATAAAAATAAGGG